>UQAW01000006.1 GCA_900539175.1 uncultured Lachnospiraceae bacterium | reverse complement strand
CACGGTAAATACCGTCCTCGCCTTTGACCGGTGTCAGTTCCTCGGAAACCACCCACTCATCATTTTCATCCATTTCACCATAGGAAGCGCTCACCGGTTCCTGATAGCTGATAAAGTTGACAGATCCGTTTCCGTCCGATGCACTGTCACTTACGAGATAGACTGCTTTGCCCTTTTTCACTGCCATCGCAACGGAAGCATCGTCACATTCATAACCGGCATAGATACCCTGGATTGTCTGCATATTCTGGTAGGATGCCAGAGGTGTATTCTGGTCAATGTTGAACCCTGCCATGGTATCCAATGGTGCAACCGCAATCAGACGGGAAATCCGATTCATGGACGGGTTCAGTCTTCCCATATCCAGACCAGATTCATTCCAATTTGCCGGTTTCCCTAATTGCCAGTTAATAGCAACATCTTTTGACATGCACTGACCCTGATCGGCAGCAAGTTCCCAGCTATGATAACCGCCTCCGTTAATCAATGTTGTCAGAACAAGAGAGGATGTATTGCCATAGCCTCCGTTATTTTCTGCAATATGCGGGAAGGCTGTGCCGCCCAGTTTATTGACAATGTTATCCTTGATCACACTTACATTGGAATTGTAGGAATCATCTCCCATAAAATCAATACCCGGCAATTCGTTCAGCCAATTGTACTGATCCGGATTATAAGCGCCAAAGCTTCCGTTGATACGGGTCGGTACACTGTAATCCGATGCTTTGATCGCTACCGCCATATCACTGATCCAGTCATAAACCCAGCGGTCCTCGCCCTCATTATTCTTGCTCCAGTTATTCTGCCAGTATGGTCTGGACATCTCATGCCAGTACGGCTCATTCATCACCTGGAAGCATGCCGTACGGCGGTTTGTATCCACCTTGGCAATGTGATTCATCAGATCCTGAACGGCACGAAGCTCATTAGCCTTGATATACTCATAATTCGGTCCTTTCAGTACCGGACACTTTACCATCGGCGCACCGGAATGAACTCCGTTGTCAAAATATCCAGTATAGTGATCCACATACGTCGGGAGATTGCCCATCCATACCTCGCCGCCGCTGATTCCGCTGCCGCCGTCAACCAGACGGGTTCCGCCGCAGGAATTGGAACCAAACCATACGATATCCCAGTAGAGATCGTATTTATTACACCATTCAATATATTTGTCTACAACTCTCCAGTCATATTCACCGGCATTTGTCGGCTCAAAATCTTTCCATTTAAAAATAATACCGATACGCTTATATCCGAGCGAAGCTGTTTTCTCAAACAGATTTTCCGCCATCGCAATCTGTTCTTCATAAGGTTTTCCACTTCGAATATAATGCTGCATACCACAGTTCTGTACGTTTACATACGGCAGAGGCTCTCCGTCTGCTGTCAGATAAGTTCTGTCACCGTCAAATACAAGTTCTGCCCCCAGAACCACATTTGCTTTTACGGTCACATCAAACGTCTTGGTTTCTGACACTCCGTCCTTGCTGATCGTAGCAGTCAGTTCATACTGCTTGTCTTCTGCGCCACGGAGTACTTCTCCGTTATCCGTATTGATTCCTCCATCATCCGGACTTACACTCCAGGAAATCGTACTGGAATTGAAGCCTGTTTTTGGAAGATTCAAAGATGCTTTTACGTTCTGAAGATCCGGATTAGTGATCTCAGGATACAAATCAGCAGCGGATTTAATTTCATCTTCCGTCAGCCATGCGGCATCTTTCTCTACCGCTTCCTCTCCGGAAAGTTCTTCCGCTTTCTGGAAAACACTGATGGTATTTAAGGTGACTGCCGCATTCTCCTGCTTCGCCTTGTCAACATAAACACGGACATAACGGGCAGTTGTCTGCTCAAAATCATGGATTTTCTCGCCGCCGCTTTCATTTCCGGTAATCACTGCACGATCCTGCCAGTCACTGTCACGTCCGGAATTCGAAACCTGGATCTTATAATCCGTCGCATACGCATTGCTGTCCCAGAAAAGTCTTACCTCATCAAATGTCCTGGGGCTTCCAAAATCAATGTAAGCCCAGTGCTCTGTGTGCTTCACACTTTCATTGGAACCGCTGGTCCATCCGGTTGCGTCATCACCGTCGTTAAGCTTCAGGTAACTGCCGCGCGGGTTATTTTTTACCGTGGCTTCCCTGACAAGAGGACAGTCTGCCATCACTACCACGTCCTGCCCTCTGGCAAGATCATCCTCTGTGGCACCGGCAACACTGACAACGGGCGCAAGACTGCCCAGAATGCCGCTCGTACACATCGCAGCGGACATCGCGAGGCTGACTGCTGAATGCGCCAGACGCTTTGTTTTCCTTGCTTTCTTCATATTCTTCCTCCTTTGTCTTCCCGGCAGCGGCAACACAATGTATACTTGAAATCAACTCACCCCAATACATTCGTTTTCACCACCCGGATCTTATAATTGTACACCTATAGTATATAATACATGGACTTTGCCTAAAATAACCTATTCCTTCACTTTCTGTTCTAATCCTTCGATCTTTAAAAAAGCGCGCCCATGGTGCGCAAACAAAACAGACACGTAAAAAGGCACCCAACTGGATGCCTTTTCAAAAGATATATGTATTTTAAATCACGATAAACAACCGCACCAAGTTTCGAAAAAATTCAACGCCATATAATTGCCAGGGTGCCTCCCCTTCGGCCGTTTTTCGAAGATACTCTCCAAATTTTCCAGCGATTGTTCTTCGAGCGTTACCATTAGATATATGTGCAATATGATTACCTGTTTCTATAATCGTAGCCACTGGCAGAATCAATACGTCCTCTGCCCTCAATACTTCTTTCCATTGCTCTTTTACTGCTTCTGCATCACTGCACATCTCTGGAACTTCCAATAGATTTAACATAACAGAGGTATCTATAAATCTTACGTTCATTCCTTACACCCCCAGCCATGAATAATCTTTTGTATGCTTTGACTGTTTTAATGCAGACAACAAACTATCATCAATCATTGCATCTCCTAAACCACCTGCTGCCAACATTGCTGGGAAATTCTCAATATCTACAAAGGATTTAATCTTACTTGTACCTTTCTCTTTTTCTCTCTATATAACAGAAACTCCCACTAACTCATCCTTCCTATAAGCATTCAGCAGAGTTGCATTATGTGTCGTAATGATAATATCAATCTTTCTCTCTTTTCCTATCGCAATCAATTGTTCGACTAATTTATAAACTCTGGCCGGATGAATACCATTATCCAGTTCTTCAATCATAACCATACTGCCTGATTCTCCGATTAATGCTGCAGTTAATACTGCAATACAACGCAAGGTACCATCCGATAACTGACGAGCATCTACCAATTCCTTAGAATTAAGGTTCTTTTCCCTCAATGCAAAGATCACGTCTCCAATCTTTGTTTCTACAAATTCAATATCTTCAACATCGTTCTCAGGTAATTCTCTTACTACCTTTAACAACTGCTCTTTTCTGGATGTATCTCTACACATTTCATTCAGCACTGCAGAGAGGTTATCACAATTTTGCCGTAACTCAATATCTGATATTCTCACATAATCACGAATTGCCGATGGCACTGGGTCTAACATTCTTATATTTTTCAAATGATTGATCACACGTTCCATCCATACAACTGTTTCTCGTTCCTCTTCTGTATCTCTTCTCATCTTTCCGACCATCTGAGACAGGATTGCCGTGGAACGGACACAGATCGTATCCGGATCATTCCCTCTGCTGCCATTCTTGTACTGTACTTTAATCTCAGCACGACCAGATTCTGCTTTCTTAGTTTTAAAAATTTTATTGCTTTTAGGTCCCAATGTGTCCTTTTTTACCAGATATAATCCTTCTTCCTCAATTGCAACACGATCTCCTACTCCAATTTTGATTTCATAAAGCAAATCCTTCTTATCATCCCAATAACAGCCCGCAGAACACACGATATACACCGCATTCGTCTCAGTATATGCCTTTTCTTCATGAATATAATCTACAATATCCTGCGGCTTTGATATCGTTCCGGATGCTTCAAAATTTACACACTTCAAACAAGATTTTAAAAAGAGTGTAGCCCCTTAATAATTTAATAGGTTCTACACTCTTTTTATGGTATGTTTATTGCTATGCTGTTTTATGTGCCGTTGTATCTGCTTTGTGCCTGTCTAATATCTTGTGCACACGCTCTACCTCATCAAGTATTAGACTGTCCATTGCTTTTAGCTCAGCCGTGGATCTCATTAGTTGTTTTTTAAGATCACTTTTAACGTCATTAATGTCTTTTTCTACTCCTGCTATTCTTTGGATGATTAGATCTAACTTTTCAGAAGCGGTCATGTAGAATACTTCCTGATAATATGTTATTTATAGTATAGCATTCCAAAAGTGTAAAGTCTATTAAAACATCAACAGCCAACAACAGAAGCATCACCGAACCTGCTTCCGATAAGCCGCAGGTGTCAATCCAAAGTAATTTTTAAAAGCTTTCCGGAAATATCCGCTGTCCAGATATCCCAGCTGTTCTGCAATCTCCTCCACGCTCAACACACTTTTCTGTAGTAAGTCACATGCCTGTTCCATTCTTTTGCTTGTATAATACTGCATGGGAGAAATTCCATACCATTTCTTAAACATATGGCTGAAGTGATATTTTCCCATACCCGCATATGCACTGATCTGATCCAATGTCAGATTTGTATGTACCTGTTCTTCCATGAATCCGGCGGCCCGCTGCAATTCTGCAGGAATCTGTATATCTTCTGCAAAGGAAAGCGGCACATGCTCAAGAATCCGCATCAGTACGCCATACATATGCCCTGCCAGTTCCATCTCACTGCATCCGGACCTGGTAAGTGAAAAGTTCTTCACAAAGTCCTCCTCCAGATCCGGAATATGGCACAGACATGGAAGTCTGTCATTCTGCTTTAATCTCTCCATCAGGCTTCCCATACCGCCCCCGCGAAAATGAAACCACAACAGGTGCGTAACATCCTCCAAATCGGAATAATATACATGAGGATCCATGAGATTGAGAATTCCCACATCTCCCTTATGCAGCACAAAAGTCTGATTGTACTGTTCTATGTAAAAGGTTCCTGCATGTACATAAAAGGCAAGATAATTATAAAAGCTCTTGCGATCGATCCGGAATTTGCGATCTGCAGTATAACCCATTCCATCAGATACCAACAGGCACTTTTCCGCCCACCGGGAGGGTGTTTTAAAATAAAAATAGTGATCATATTCTTCCAACTTCATAATTTCGCAAGAAAATGCCGTCATTTGGCAAGTTTTCCCCTATCCTTTCGTTTAAAATCTGTATTACTATTAGTAAAAATCATAGCTACGCAATTGTCAAATACTTTTGATCAGTAGGAGGATTATTATGAACAAGGACACTGTTATTATCAGAGAACTCGCAAACCAGTATGCCCAGATTGCCAACGACCCCAGGCAGCATCCTATATGGGAGCTGCATGCAGGGATCAACGACCTGTGCCCGAAGCGGCCTATTGTACTAATCAACGAACTTCCCTGGCATGAATTAAATGCAGATGGTTTTCTTACTCTGCAATGCCAGGATCCCGATTTAAGAGCAGTGGAAGATTATCTGAGAAAAACCATTTTTCAATTTCAATATTTTCCCGGTGATATGATGGTGAAACCATACTATCCGGTAGAAAAGATCATCCATTCCACAGGAATCGGCGTGGATGTCAAAGAGGAAACCCTTACAACAGATACCGACAACCTGATAGTCTCACATAAATACGAGAACCAGTTTCACTCTCTGGAAGATGTAGACCGGCTGCACATGGATAAAATTACCTATGACAGGGAAGCATCCATGCAGCGCTATCACAAAATCTGTGAGGCGTTCGGCGATATCCTGCCCGTAAAACTGGTCGGCGAAGCTACCGGATATGGACTTGGATATAAGGCATGGGACATCATCGCCACAACAATGAATGTGGATAATCTTCTCTACGCTCTGATTGATGATCCGGAGATGATGCATGCGCTGGTCGACAAGCTGACGGATATTTTTCTTGATACCATCCGCCAATATGAGGATCTGAATCTGCTGGATCCTGACTGTGCTTATTGTCATTGCTCCAGTACTGCCTCCCGTGAGTTGTCAACTTCTCCCGTAGACTCTCAAAGCGTAAAGGCTCAAAATGTATGGGGCCGTGGTCTTGCCCAGATTCTGGCCAGCGTATCCCCGGCTATGCATGATGAATTCGAAATTCAATATGCGATGCGTGCCATGGAACCTTTTGGTCTGGTATATTATGGCTGCTGTGAACCCCTGGACAAAAAGATTGACATCATAAAAAAAATACCCCATCTGCGCAAGATTTCCATCACCCCATGGGCAGATATCAACCGCGCGGCAGAAGCAATTGGAAAGGACTATGTAATTTCTGCAAAACCCAATCCTGCAAACCTGCCTTATGCAGCGGAAAATCCGGAACTCATACGCCAGGAAATCCGATCGCTCATCACAGCCTGCCGTAATAATGGTACCCCCTGCGAGATTCTGCTGAAAGACATCAGCACCTCGGGAAAGCATCTGGAAAACCTGATTGTGTGGAACCGGATCGCTATGGAAGAAGTCACCAGGTAGACATTGAAAAGAGAAGCCTGCACATTAAAACGAACGTTTGACAATGCAAGCTTCTCTTATCCTTCCATTTCATTCCACTTTTTCAACTACTTGGGGATACCAGTTCCTGGCATGATAGATCGCTTTCTTTGCAGAAAGCCCGTATCCGGAAAGTACAACAATCACATTCTTCCGCCCCGGATTTTTGCCTTGATACACTTCTGTCGAAAGTAGATTCCCCGCACAATTTACCAGATACCACTGATTTTCCAGAAACAGGAACCCTTTGATACGGAAGGTGTCATCCATGATCATCTTCAGGAAATTACAGACTTCCTCCAGTGTTGCCTCTTCCCGAATATGAAACAGATATTTTCGAAGCGTTATCTCCGCCGTCTGAAAAATCTCCGTATTTTCATCCATTTCAGGCTTTTTCAGTTCCTTAAGCCACTCGTCCTTGATTTCTCCCCGGAAAGTCCCATGGATCGGCAGATCCGGCCGATGCTTTTTTAATATGTATTTCGTCTGCTCCACCTGTTCCTCCGAGGCCAGATCTGTCTTATTCACCAAAATCATATCACTGACATTGATTTGCTTCTTAACGACCGTGGCTGTCTCATATACTTTCCGAAAAGAAAGTGCGTCCACCAGGCAAATGCAGCCCATATACTCGATCCGGGAAAATTTTTCTGTCTGCCCCAGAATCTTTTTCACATTCGTAGGATCACCCAGCCCGGATGCTTCCACAATAATCACATCCGGACTGTCAGCCAACGTCCTTTGCAGTACTTCCTCAAATTTATCCAGCCTGCATGCGCAGAAAATAGAACCATTATTGATCTCCTCCAGAGCAATTCCAAGTTCCCCCATCAGTGTGCCGTCAATTCCTTCTTTTCCAAATTCATTGACAATGATGTGTATCCGGCAATCCCCAAACTTTTTGACAAATTTCTTTAAACACGTTGTCTTGCCTGCTCCCAGGAATCCTGTAAAAAGGTACAGTCTGCTCATGCTTTGATTGCCGCACGGATTGCTTCTTCCAATTCCTCTTTTGCCGGTACCAGCGAACGGAATTTCAGTTCTCCGTTGATGTAAAGGGACGGCAGATTCGGAACATTCATTTTCTTGCATCTCGCAATATTTTCTTTCTCTGTAAACTTATACTCTACCAGATCAATGGCATCTCCAAATGTCTTTTTGGCTTCATTGGCAGCACCCATCATGTACGTACATGCGGCGCAAGTTGCAGAATCCAGGGTAAATACTTCCACCAGGGGTTTTTCCAGATGTTCATAATCCGGAAGCTCTATCTCAATCGCTTCATCCTCTGCCACATAATTTTTCAGCATTTCCCGCACAGTGTCTGTCTCATAAACCGCCTGTGCAATGCCAATCGGATTCTCTACCGGCACATCATACGGCATATCACATCCTGCTGCCAGAATAAAGTTTCTCTTGTCCTCCACTTGATCCAGCAGATCTATGACATATTTCATATTGTCCTGCTGGGTTCCATGAAGCATAATCGTTGTGAGGGGAATATTTCCTCCGATTGTAACATTATACTGATCTGTGATTTTCTTTGCTGCAAGAATATCAACATTTTCATCTACCGAAATACCATCCGGTTTTGTCTGACACATGACTTCAATATTTCTTGTTGCATCTCCGCATACAAAGAAGGAAGACAGTGCACCCTTTTCTCTGATATGTGCGAACAAATCAGTAAATGGTTCCTGCATAAACTGTTCAAAATGAGCGGCAGAGATCTGAGAAATCAGAGGATCAACCACTGCGATTACATCCATGCCTGCTTCGATATAATATTCCGCCATCTTCTTGGCAACAGCATTGCAGTAAGCAAGAAATTCCACAACCGCATCTTCATCATCATAGAAATCCATAAAAATATTATTTCCGCGAAGATGCGCTGCCAATGTAAATGGTCCACAGATCAGTCCGTACAACGCTGTCGTATCCCCGATTTCTTTTTTCACACGCTTCATCACATCCAGAATCATCGGAATACGTCCGGATTCTTTGGTCGGAATCGTACAGTAACAGGGAGTTTCCAGTTCTTCCATCTCTTCCAGCGGATGGTTGGCAACCGAAGGCGGTGCATCTTTTGCCCAGACGAGATTACAGCCCAGACATTCTGCTTCTACCTGCAGATCAAAAATAACCGGAAGACCCGATGGTTTGTACAGTTTTTTTACTTCCATTAAAGACTGAAATAATTTTTCTCCATCCTGTAAAACTTCCGTGGCATTGTATCCCATCAGTTTTCCTGCATGTACACCGGCAAACGGTATCCATGCCACCTGATCTGTCTCCTCGTGGTGCAATGTTTTGATAATTCTCTCCTTCGGTGTCATCTTATAATCCTCACTTTCCTGTATTTGTTTTCTATAGTTTTATGTATTTTTCTTTCTCATGCGGTGTAATATCCGGACTGTGCCAGCAGATTCCGGACCTGTTTTATGGAAAATCCCCGATTGTTTCCAGTTTCTGTCACACAGTCTCTGGGATTGATTCCAATCTCTGCATAAAGCTGGTTTACACCCGCAAGAAGCGTCATCTGCTTCGGCTCATGTACATTCATGGATTTTTTCGGACGTGTCACAAGTCTTGTAACCGCTGCGATCTTTGTCAATTCCAGATCCGTGATTTCCCCTTTTTCATACAGCGGGGTTCCCTCTACGCCCACACGTTTCATACAAGCCATGATATCCACCTGGTACTCTCTGGCACGTATCATCTCGTCCGCCATCTGCTCATACGTATGTTCCGGTCCGATGGGTTCCACACAGTAAATCAGTTCCAGACCTGCTTTTCTGACTGCATTCAGTGTCTCAATCCTCTGATCTGGTGTAAGGTCCGTGTCGATCCCCTCATTCAGCCTCACAATATGATATACCCCGGTAAATCCTGCTTCTTTCAGCTTCTCTGCAGTCTCAATTCCAAAATCTCCGATATTGGCCACAAACATCATCTGTTCAGGCAACAGCTGCTTTACCTCCCTGGCAATTTCCAGATATTTATCCTGGTCATAATCGGCAGTTGTCATAAGAAATAATGCATCTGGTTTTTCTTCCACGGCACGCTTTACTTCTTCCAGAATATCTTCTCTGCTCTTTTCTGTCTCCGCCTCCACCATAAAATGATCACATCCCAGAGAACAGAACCTGCAGTTCCCGGAACAAGGTGCGCTGTTCAGCCCGATCTGTACAAAGACGTATCCCCTGTCCCCATATTCTTTTCTTGAAAGTTCGTTTGCTTTTGCAATAAGTCTGTAGAAATCAGAAGAGTAGTTCCCAATCTGCAAAAGAGCCACCGCATCTTCCCGGGTCAGATTTTCTCCTGCATCCACACGTGAAAAAATTTCTTCTGCTTTTTCTGAAATATCTTTTCTATTCCTCATCTGCAATCCCCCATGTCATAAAACTTGTATTATTATAAATTCCTGTTCAAATACAAGGCTATCTTAGCCTATCTAAATTGGAGATACTGAGATTTTTTTTCGATTTTTTTAATTTTTTTCTGATCTTCCTCCATTTCTACCTTCCATGTTACAAATAGTTCACCCGGGCAAGCCGTTATGAGCAAACCGGGCAATAACCCGGATTACGAATACTGGCATCGATTGCAGGAGCACGAAGAGTGGAGCAATTTAGATTTTTTCAAAGATTTTTCTAAATTTTCAAAAGAAATTACAAATATAGCGAAACAAAAAATTCTTATAATATTTTCATAATCAATTGGGCGATTGCGAAACTCTTCCGAAGTCGCCTATTTCATAATCAATAAATCTGGAGGTATTTACTATGAGAAGAAATATGAACACCTGGAAAGAAGAAGTGATTGCACAAAACAAGAAAAAAGCCATGCCTATTCTATCCTTCCCCGGGGCACGGATCATCGGGGCAACTGTAGAAGAGCTGGTTAAGGATGGGCATCTGCAGGCAAAGTGTATGGAGAGTATTGCGAAAAAATACGATATGGGGATGGCTTTGAGCCTGATGGATTTGTCCGTTGAGGCAGAAGCATTTGGCAGCCCGGTACATTACAGTGAAGATGAAGTGCCGACAGTTCTTGATGCTATTGTACATGATGAGGATGAGGCAGAGAATCTGAAGATTCCAAAAGTGGGCGAAGGACGCACTGGTGAATGTGTGAAAGGAATCAAAGAAGCGTGTGAGCTGATTACGGATCGCCCGGTATTTGCCGGAATCATTGGACCGTATTCTCTGACGGGACGTCTGCTGGACATGACGGAAATCATGATTCTCTGCTATGAAGAACCGGAAATGGTAAAGACGGTTCTGGAAAAAGTAACCACATTTTTGTGTGAGTATGCAAAAGCATTCAAAGAGGCAGGAGCAAATGGTGTGGCTATGGCGGAACCGGCAGCAGGACTGCTTTCTCCAAACCTGATGGAAGAATTCTCCACTCCTTATGTAAATAAAATTCGTGAAGCAGTGGAAGACGAGCACTTCATGGTCATGTATCACAACTGCGGAAATGTGGTGCCCTTAATGGAGCAGGTAAAGAATGTCGACGCACAGTCCTATAGTTTCGGAAATGCAATCGATATTGAAAAAGCGCTGGAAGTGATTCCTTCGGACCGGATTGTAATCGGAAATATTGACCCGGCGGGAGTACTTCGAAATGGAACTCCGGAAATCATCCGGGAAGAAACTCTGAAATTGATGAAGCGCTGCACACAGTATCCGAATTTTGTAATCGCTTCGGGATGCGATATACCGCCTTTGACACCGTTTGAGAATATAGATGCATTTTTTGCAGCAGTGGAAGAATTTTATTCTTGTGAATAAACGAAGATTAAGATAAAATGTTACTGTTCCCATCCCACGGGATAACTGAAAGGAGTTTTATGAAAATGACCCTGCAGCAATTAAAATATATTGTAACCGTGGCGGAAACCGGTAATATTACATCAGCGGCACAAAAATTGTTTATCTCCCAGCCCAGTCTCACAAACGCTGTCCGGGAATTGGAAAAGGAAATGCAGATTACGATTTTTAACAGAACAAATAAGGGCGTAAGTATCTCCCATGAGGGGGATGTTTTCCTCGGCTATGCAAGGCAGGTGCTGGAACAGGCCAATCTTCTGGAAGAAAAATTCCTGAATGTTAAGGAACAAAGTCCTCATTTTTCCGTATCCTGCCAACACTACTCCTTTGCTGTCAACGCGTTTGTGGACGTGATCCGCAAATTCGGCGGAAATACGTATGATTTTACACTAAGAGAAACGCAGACCTATGAAATTATCGAGGATGTACGCCGCTTAAGAAGTGAAATCGGAATTCTCTATGTATGTTCCAAAAACGAAGAAATACTGTTAAAACTGATTCGTAAAAATGATTTGAAATTTGAGGAACTATTCACCGCCAGACCCCATGTATTTATCTCTTCCCGCCATCCATTGGCAGGCAAAGCGTCGATCGCATTGGAAGATCTGGAGGAATACCCTTATCTTTCCTTTGAGCAGGGGGAATACAATTCCTTCTATTTTTCAGAGGAGATCTTAAGTACTTTAGACCGAAAGAAAAATATTAAGGTAAGGGATCGGGCAACTCTTTTCAATCTGGTCATCGGTCTGAACGGATACACGGTAAGTTCCGGAGTGATCAGTAACGAACTAAATGGGACACATATTATTGCAAAACCGCTTCTGGTTCATGAGTATATGCGGATCGGAACCGTAACACAAAAAGACATGAAGTTAAGTCGATACGGAGCTGCTTACATGGAAGCATTAAGGCATCATATCAACGTATGCGATGAATGATACCTAAGTTCACCTAAGTCTGCTGTTTGCCATAGTTTTAGGCTATGGCAAACAGCTGTTTTTTTGTATTTTTCAAACATCCATATGACCTCTATACTAACTCTTGTCTGTAATTACGCAGAAAAGACAGATAACTCAATGAGAAACAGGAGGTACATGATGCAAAGTGCAGTAGTTGGTTTCCCAAGGATCGGAAAACTAAGAGAATTGAAGTTTGCTTCTGAAAAATATTTTCGGGGTGAAATAACAAAGACAGAATTGCAGGATACAGCCAAATCATTACGGCATGGACATTGGAAACATCAGAAGGAATGTGGAATCCATTATATCTCATCCAATGATTTTTCCTTCTACGATTGCATGCTCGACACAGCGGTACTACTGAATGTGATTCCGAATTGTTATCAACGGCTGAATCTGAATGAACTGGATACTTATTTTGCAATGGCAAGAGGATATCAGGGCAAAGCCGGAGATGTTCCGGCACTTGCCATGAAAAAATGGTTTAACACCAATTATCATTATATTGTTCCGGAGTTAGAGAACGATACCCGGATCAAGCTGGCAGGCAATAAGCCATTTGAAGAATATCTGGAAGCCAAAAATGTCGGCATAGAGACAAAACCGGTGATTATTGGTGCATTTACTTTCCTGAAACTTGTAAAGTACCCCGAGGGTAAGACTGCACTGGACTATATAGAAGATATCGTAAACGCATATGGCAGGATTCTTGAAAAGTTCCATGATTTGAACACCGAATGGATTCAGTTTGACGAACCCGCGCTTGTAACTGATTTGTCAGAAGATGATTGGATGTTATTTGAGACACTTTATCAAAAAATCCTTCCGCAGAAAAAAGGACGAAAGCTTTTGCTGCAGACCTATTTCGGTGATATCAGAGATTGTTATCAGCGTGTCACCTCTATGAATTTTGATGGAATCGGCCTGGATTTTGTGGAAGGAAAACAAACGATGGAACTGGTTAAAAAGTACGGTTTTCCAAATAATAAGATACTTTTCGCCGGATTAATCAATGGCAAGAATATCTGGAAATGCAACTTTACTTCCCTGCTTTCCACCCTTGATGAGATTAAAACGTATGCAAAACAGCTGGTACTGTCGACCTCTTGTTCCTTGCTGCATGTTCCATATACACTTGAAAATGAAACAACGCTTAAACCGGAAATCAGTCAGTATTTTTCTTTTGCTCTTGAAAAGCTTCAGGAATTACAGGAATTAAGCATTTTAACAGAGTGTGACGATTATCAGAGCGAAAAAGAATATGTAAAAAACCAGCAATTATTCAGCCAAAACCGTCTCTATCAGGATTATGAAGTGAAAACGAAAACAGCGAACCTGTCAGAAGACGATTTTATCCGGAAACCCCAACGTAAGGAACGGGCAAAGATCCAAAAAGAAACCTTTGCTCTCCCGCTGCTGCCTACTACAACCATCGGCTCCTTTCCGCAGACACAGGAAGTAAAGAAAAACAGAGCACGCTACCGGAACGGAGCAATCAGCAAAACTTCCTATGACCAGCAGATATTTTCGTTTATCAAAGACTGTATTGAAAAGCAGGAACAGCTCGGCATCGATGTATTAGTGCATGGGGAGTACGAAAGAAATGATATGGTAGAATTCTTCGGAGAAAATCTGTCCGGATATGTATTTACTGAAAAAGCCTGGGTGCAGTCCTATGGAACACGTTGTGTGAAACCGCCGATTATCTTCGGAGATGTGAAAAGAACCCGCCCGATTACCGTAGACTATTCTTCTTATGCCCAAAGTCTCACAACAAAGCCGGTGAAAGGTATGCTGACAGGACCGGTAACGATTCTTAACTGGTCATTTCCCCGGGAAGATATTTCTTTAAAAGAAATCGCATATCAGATCGGTATCGCCATAAGAGACGAGGTACTGGATCTGGAAAAAGCAGGAATTCGCATCATACAGATTGATGAGGCCGCTTTAAAAGAAAAGCTTCCTATCCGTAAAAGCGATTGGTACCGTGAATACCTGGATTGGGCAATTCCGGCATTTCGTCTGTGCCACAGCGGCGTAAAAGCAGAAACCCAGATTCACACACATATGTGTTACAGTGAGTTTCATGATATCATCAAAGATATCGACAATCTGGATGCCGATGTTATTTCGTTTGAGGCATCCCGCTCAAAACTAACCATACTGGATGCCCTTCTGGAACATCACTTTGAAACAGAAGTTGGCCCCGGTGTATATGATATTCATTCACCAAGAATACCTTCTGTAGATGAAATGGCCACTGCCCTGAAACAGATGCTTACAAAACTTGAAAAAGATAAGCTCTGGGTAAATCCGGACTGCGGACTTAAAACCCGCGGTATCTCCGAGACAGACGCTGCCTTGCAAAACCTTGTGGAAGCAGCCAAAAGAGTCAGAGATCAGTTAACGATTTCCCTGTAAAACGTAAAACACGGTCTGTGCAGACTTCACCCTTCCCGCACAGACCGTGTTTCTCATACGCCAACCTGTTCATAACAAAACCTTTATTTCTCCACCATGACCGCATGAAACCGGAAACTCTCATATTCAACGTTTGCCCTCGGAACCGGAATACCTGCTTCCATCAAGGCTCCCCCCGGATATTTTCCCCCATTCATTTCATAAATGGCATCTTCCTTCAGACCTTTGAATTTTAAGATGGCAGCCGGGCCATTGGGATGAATCTGAAGCGCTACTGCACACACAAGCGCTTCTCTTTGGTCCTCAGATACAAACTCCCATGCATGATGGCCGCCATTATGATTCGGGTCCGTAAGACGGTAATAACTTCCATATTGAATCAAATCATAATCATTTTTAAATTCCTGAATCTGTGATCTGACTGCTTCTTTTTCTTCTGCTGACATCTGATTGACATCCAGTTCATATCCGAATGTTCCAGCCATTGCAACCGCTGCACGGGTTTCAAAGGGCGTATTTCTTCCTGTCTGTTCATTGGGGCACTGAGATACGTGAGCGCCCATGGTGCTGACAGGATAGGCAAAAGACGTACCATACTGGATGGTCAGCCGCTCTATGGCATCCGTATCATCACTGCACCAGATCTGCGGTGTGTAATACAGCATACCAGCATCAAATCTTCCGCCGCCGCCGCTGCAGCCCTCGATTAACATATCCGGATAACGTTTCCCCAGGCGTTCCAGGATCTCGTACAGCCCGAGAACATAGCGGTAAGCTACTTCTCCCTGCCGTTCCTTTGGCAAAACGATGCTGTAGATATCTGAAATACTGCGGTTAAAATCCCATTTCAGATATTCGATTTTCGTCTGATCCAGAACCTCACACATCTGTTCAAAAACATGCTCCCGAACCTCTTTTCTGGAAAAGTCCAGTACAAGCTGAGATCGGCTCCGCACCGGTCTTTTCCCGGGAACCTGCAGCGCCCAGTCCGGATGTTCCCGATAAAGGTCACTGTCCTCGGAGATACACTCCGGTTCGAACCAGATACCAAACTTCATGCCAAACTCATGAATGCGCTCTGACAATTCCGCTAATGTGCAGCCTAATTTCTTTTCATTTACCGCCCAGTCGCCCAATCCGGATTTGTCATCATCACGCTTTCCAAACCAACCGTCATCCATGACAAACAATTCCACACCAAGTTCGGCAGCCTCCTTTGCCATACGAACCAGCTTATCTCCGTCAAAGTCAAAATAGACACCTTCCCAACTGTTGAGCAATACCGGCCTTCTCGTTTTCCTGAATTTACCACGGCAGAGATTGTTCCGGTAAGCATTGTGATACCGATGAGACAAGGTGGCGAAACCTGCCTCTGAGTAGACCATGGCAGCCTCCGGCGCATGGAAGATCTGATCCGGTTCCAGTTGAAAGCAAAAGTTCTCCGGATGGATTCCCATGACCACCCGTGTCTGGTCAAATTGATCTACTTCAGCAGCTCCCAGAAAATCACCGCTGTAGAGGAAGGAACATCCATAACAGGAACCAACATCTTCCGTCGTATCCTGCCCGCAGAGGATAAAGAATGGATTATGCTGATGACTGGACGCTCCTCTGGTACTTCCGATGGTCCAGACTCCATGCTGCAGCAGGGCGCGCTGGGGAGTACGTTCTTTCACATGACGTCCGTAAAACGTCTGCAGCTCATACCCCGCCTGTTGGAAATCCAGACAGGTACTCAAAACCCGCTCCAGATACAGGGGACTTTCTCCGGTATTCTGAACCGTCACAGATCGGGTAATCATATCCAGATTTTCCAGAACACCGTAATAGAGGGAAACCAGGATCTGCCTGGTTGTATCCTCCAGCCTGAGAATTAAAGTTTCTGCTTTGGTATCCTCTGTGGCATAGATTGCCGGAAGCCCCGGAATACTGTATTTTCCCGGCCTGATCTCATATCCTGCATAACGCAGTTCACATGCGTTACTGCCGTTGGGATACCGTACCTTTAATGCACTGGTCCGGTAATCCCCGCTGCCATAGGAAGGATACTCCTGAGGCAGCGCATCCAGGGTATAAGTACGGTCATCCTCTTTTTCATAAGGATTCCCCGAAAAACCACGATCCGCATAGGTGATCAAATAAGAATAATCGCAGACACTTGTCTTCTTTCCATAATAGGTGTGAAGCAGCACACCACAGTCATCCACCTTCATCTGATACATCGTATGATCTGTCTGCAGAGTAAACAAATCTTTCTTTTCATTCAATACAATTGCCATATCATGTTTCCTTTCTATTTTACAGCGCCGTTTACAACACCGTTCAAAATCTGCTTCTGGCATACCAGATAAAAAATCAGGATTGGAATCAATGCCAGGAGATAGGATGCAAACGCCAGGTTGTAGTTCGTACCGAACTGGGTCTGGAACGTGAGCTGTGCCAGAGGCAGTGTATTTTTTCCGGTACCGGACATGATAACCAACGGAGTCATGACATCATTCCAGGTGCCAAGTACCGTCAATACCGCAACGGTTGCATGCATTGGTTTCATAATCGGAAAGATAATGCTCCAATATGTTCTCCAGGTAGATGCTCCATCCACTCTCGCCGCCTCTTCCAGTGCAATCGGTATGTTCTTCAGATAACCGCTGTACAAAAGTAAGTTCATCGGCATATAGAATACCACATAAAGAATGGCAACCCCCGCCATATTTCCAATCCCCATCTCCGATGTCTGCTTTACCAGCGGCATCATCAGGATTGCAAATGGTACAAACATACCGCTTACAATGTACAGATATACAAATTTATAAAATTTACTGTCCTTCATGCTCCTTCCAATGGCATAACCTGCCAGAGAGTGGATCAGTACGGATAAGATCACTGCCGCACCCGAGATGATCAGACTGTTGACGAGAGAATTCCAGAAATCCGTAACACGCATCGCCTCTGCAAAATTGTGGAAGCTGAAAGAGGATGGCAGAGCCAGCGCCCCCATAATATCATTTGTCATCTCAGAAGGCTGCTTAAAAGCGATGACGATTGCCATATACAGCGGAAAGAAGATGGTCAGACTGCCCAGAATCAGCAGAATTGTAATGGGCCAATTGACTGCTTTTGTTTGTTTCATCTTGCTTTTCATCATAACTGCTCCTCCTTTTTCCCTGTTACCGTAAGCTGAAATACAGAGATCGCCACGATTACCACGAAAAAGATAAACGCATTGGCACTCTGGAAACCAAATTGTCCGCCGCTCATACCATTCTGATAAATCAGATAAGAAATGGATTCCGTACTCTGTGCCGGACCACCCTTGGTCAACGCCATGATCTGATCGAATACCATCAGGAAATTCTTCATACAAAGCACCATATTAATGGAGAAGAACGGTATAATCAGAGGAAAGGTCAGATGCTTAAACTTCTTCCATCCGGTAGCGCCGTCCAAAGAACCTGCCTCATAGACATCCTCCGGCACAGTCTGAAGTCCTGAGATATAGATGATCGTGTTCATGGCAATGGACTGCCACGCACCTACAATCACAATTGCAAACCATGCAGTTTTGGTACCGGATAACATGTTCCTGCTTAAAAAGTCACTTCCAATGGCAGAGCCGATTGCCGGAAGAATATACGTGAAGATAAAACTGAAGATATAACCTACAACCAGTCCGCCCAGAACGTTCGGCAGAAAATAGATGCCGCGCAATGCACTTTTTCCTTTAATCCGGCTATTCAGACCAAGTGCCAGAATCAGACTGAATACATTTACGATAATCGTACAGACAACTGCATACTTAAATGTGAACAGGTAGGATTTTCCTACTCTGGCATCTCCAAAAAGATCCGCATAATTCCGAAGACCAACCCATTCGTAACTTCCATATCCCTTAAAATTTGTAAAACTGTAAAGAAAACCTTTGATCAGAGGTAATGTGTTAAACAAGAAGAACAACACCAGAATCGGAATGGTAATCAATAAAAAAGTCCGTTTTCTATCATTTCCCTTACTCAGCATAGTTATCTACCTCCCTTTTCTTCTTCATACTTCTGGACTTTACGGATGATATCTCTGTTATAGCGTAACCAGTCGGTATCGAATTTTTTCAGAAATGCATCCGTATCACCGTTCATCAGATAGGTTTGAATCAAAGCATCCACACTCATCTCTGACGGATAATAGTGATCCTGATAATCTGCCATTTTTCCTTCTTTTATGAAGGAAGCCATCCCGTCAAGCATAGACGGAAGTTCAAAATCACCTTCTTTGCACGGCACGGCATTCTGCTCATCCAGATAAGCCTGCACACTCTCGTCTTCCAAAAGGAAATTTAAGACTTCATAAGCCGCTTCCTTATTCTCACAGTCTGCCATAACCGAGAACTGCAGGTCCACACCGGAATTGAGGAGATTGGCGTTTGCATCGTCACTTGCCGGAAATACGAAAGAATCCACATCCATATCCGGATTTACCGAAAGAATCTGAGGTACTGCATAACTTCCGATGACATACATCGCTGATTCACCCCGGGCGAATGCAGTACAGGCATCATTATAACTGTATCCATAAGGATCCGGCTGCGCATAATCCAAAAGCTGATAGGTCTTCTCTGCTACTTCCCGGTAAGCCTCTGTAAATGTGGCCTCTCCCCGGTTCACCTGTGCACAGATATCCGCCGGTGCAAGATCTACACAGATTGCATTCCAGGGAGCCAGACAAGTCCAGGTATCCTTAAATCCAAAGTACAAGGGCTGCTGACCGCTGGCCTGGATGGTATCACACAGAGTCAGAAATTCCGTCCAGGTTGCAGGAATCTCCCAACCATTCTCCTGAAACATCTCCCTGTTATACAGAACCCCCGCAGCATTTGCTACATAGGGGACTGCGTAGATGCCCTCTGTGGGAACGAATTCCAGATTCTTATCGATCTCCAGATAAGCCTGCTTGATCTCTGACAGACCCTCAAAATCGGAGATATCCATCAACATTTCGGAATCCAGAAAATTGGAATAGTTCACATCACCTCCAATTCCGATGATGTCCGGTGCATCCTCCTTAATGAATCGGGTTTTCAAAATCGTCATTGCATCATTTGGAGATTCAATTTTCAGGACAATGTCATCATGCGTTTCGTTGAATCTCTGCTCGATTTTCTCGAATGCTTTGACCGCCTCCGGCTTGTACTGCACCAACTCAATGACCGTCTTTCCACCCTCTGTGCCGGAACCCCCGCAGCCACCCAGACAAAATCCCGTCACCGCTGCAGCAGCTGCTGTCCAGACCACAGCCTTCGTTTTTCTTTTCATACCTTTTTTGCTCCTTTCTTTTTTTCACATTTTTACTTTTTTATGCCGCTTTCCTATAAAACTTTTTCAATATATCCATCTTATATTCGTCACTTTGTATGTTGTGTCGTTCTTTTCTTAATCAAATTCTAGCATTTCAACTATTTTCCGTAAATATTTGAATGTGTCCCTTTTTATATCATAATGCTTGTTTTCACGAATATAGTTGAATAATAGACGTATTATGGTATATAATATAAGATATTCCTGGATTTTCGTTATATTGTCTTAAAAAACATACCAATTTTTGAACATAATCACAAATAAAGGAGCTGTATATGGCAAATACCTTATTTTCCATTTTTCGAGATGAACGTTTTATGGACCTGACCCTGTATCAGTATGGGTATGAAAAGTGTGATCCCCTGCATTCCTTCGGTCCATTTGTCCGCAATCACTATCTGTTCCACTACATTATATCCGGAAAAGGAACACTTCACTCCGATGATGCCAAACATAACACAAATTTTTTTCACCTGACCTCCGACCAGGGCTTTCTGATCGAGCCAGGTTTTTCAAATCTCTACTTTGCAGATAAGGAGGAACCCTGGGAGTATATCTGGTTGGAATTCGGCGGACTAAGGGCAAAAGAGTTTCTGGAAACAGCCGGGCTATCCCAAACCTCTCCCATCTATCATCCGGATACACCGGAGCACGGCCGGGAATTACTGAATCAGATGTTTTCTATTGTGCACAATCCAGATGCCTCTCCGCTCAATCAGATTGGGCATCTATATCTGTTCATCGATCGTCTGATTTCCAGTTCCACGTCCAGGAAACAATTGCAGGGCGGACGGCTTAGTGAATTCTATGTACGTGAAACAATCTCCTTTATCGAGCAGTTCTACGCACAGAATATCACCATTCTGGACATGGCAAACCGCTGTCATCTGGAGCGCAGCTATTTCGGAAAAATCTTTAAAGAGGTTGTTGGACAATCACCGCAGGAATTCCTGATTCAATATCGAATGTCAAAGGCCGCTGAAGCATTGACACTTTCCACTAAGTCCATCGGAGATATCGGAGTCTCTGTCGGATATCAAAATTCGCTGCATTTTTCACGTGCTTTTAAAAATGTATATGGGATGTCGCCGAGAGAATATCGGCAGAAAAATAAAATTATGGACAGAAAGTAACTCTCATTTCATTCAGAAAAAAGTGGCTGCCGCACTCATTACCTGGTGCAACAGCCACTTTTTATCTCTTTTGTACTTCCTGCATTTATTCCATGTATGCCTTCATAAATCTTGTTACAATCACTACATATTCTGCACGTGTTATACTTCCCTGGGGAACTAATACCATTTTCTCGTCTTTTCCTTTTACGATCTTGTTTCCGACCGCCCACTGCATTGCCTCTCTGGCAAATGTCTGTACACTTCCGCCGTCCTGATAATCTCCCAGCTCTGCCTTTACACTGACATCCATCCCTTTTGCCTTTGCAAACCGCCACAAAATTGTAACTGCCTGCTCACGTGTAAGCACATCACCCGGGCCGAAAAGGCCGTTCATATAACCTGTAACAATCCCTTCCTCAGCCGCCCAGTTTGCAGCATCTGCGTACCAACTATCTTTCTGTACATCCGGAAAAACATTGGCAGAATCTGATTTTGGTTTTCCCGCCATTCTCCAAAGTACTACGGCTGCCTGCGCTCTGTTCAGTGTCTCGGCAGAACCGAATGTATCCGGAGTCAGACCTTCCATGATTCCCTTTCTATAAGTATAGGCTGCTTCCTGATAAAACCAGTCCTTTTCACTCACATCCTGATACGGAAGTTTTTTCACAAGCGCATTGACTGCGGTCACCAGATTTGTAGTTGCGAGATTAACCTCACTCTGACTGGCATCCTTGTTTTCATAAATCAGTTTTGCCGCCTGCAGGGCATCCTTCAATGCCTGTACGCTCTCTTTCTGATACTGTTCCAGCTCTTCTGTATCTGCCAGAAGTTCTTCTGCTCCGTCAATGGCCGCTTTCAATCCCACCTTCTGTACACTGTACTCTAACAGATTACAAGCAAGGGTCAGATTCAGGAAAGCATCATCTACTTCTTTCTGCGTGATCTCTTCCTGTTTCAAAATTGCTCTTGCATCATTCAGCGCCTTCTCTACTGCGTCCCAGCTTTCCTTCGTATAGCACTGTTCCTCTTTCTGCGTCTGTTCCAGCCCCTCGGCTTTCTCGATTGCCTTAAGTAAGCTGTCAAGTTTAACGTCAGCCGGAGGATTCTCACTCTCTCCCAAAACTGCAATCCAGCTCAAAACCGGATCTGCCCCTTTTGTCTTACGGATGCTTACTGTTACAATTCCCGGCTCGCTGACTTCAAACTCCTGGCGCACCTGCAGATCTTTGCTGTTCCATGGAAGGGTAAATTCCTGCTCTGCCAATACCTTATCTCCCATGGAAATTGTCATCTTCTGATATCTTGTGGTATTCCACCACTCCTGGAAACCTGCCGCTATGGTATAGGTACCTGCGTTCAGACGGAACGCGTATGCAATCTCCTTACCCGAAGCAGCCCACCAGCCATTCTCCAGAAGAGTTGTTCCATCATGACGACCCAGATCATAATTCCCGCCGTTTTCTTCCTGGGTAACTCCCGTATACCCTGCACCTGATTCTTCCGTATATTTCTGGTCAGGTACCGTATTCTGAAGCTTTGTTCCAACTTTTGCCTGGACAGCATTAAAATACTCCGAATTCTTTGCACCGCTGTCAAAGAAGAACTTTGTTTTGGAGTCTACCACATGAATCCTATGGGTAAACGTCCTGCCTTTCTCAGTCAATGTTCCCTGAACGGTTACCGTCCCAAGTTTATTCTCTTCATATTCGCCGATTTCCCATGTTACCGATGTTTCTTCTTTCTCATTGCCATAAGACAGGACGATTTTCTCCGGAAGTACCTTGGGGATCTCAGCAGCAGATTCTACCGTATTCGGAAGTTCTGTCTCAATATCAAAGAGTCCCTTTCCCTCCAATTCATCCAATGTCCAGTTTGCATATCTTCGCAGCACGATCTGGTTCTCCGGCTGGAATTCTATCGGCAGCCAGACATATCTGGATTCACTCAAATCTCCTGCATTCCAACGGTCTCCCATATAAATAAATTTTCCGTTTTCCGCATCCACCGGTATTACACAGGTACTCTGTGTATCGTAAGTCGTATTTTTGCCCTCGTCGGAACAGGGATCTCCCATGCTGGTCCACGGTCCCAGAGGATTGTCGGCTACCGCATACTGCGCAGGATTCGGGCTCCAGCCAGTACACCCTGAGTTGATAATGTAGTACTTATCTTTATACTTAAACATGGCCGGAGCTTCTCTGGACCAGTTGATAAAGTTTCTGGTAAAATCTACACCTTCCACTGCCTTGTCCGGTTCTGTAGCAAGCCCTGTATATTCCTCATTTAATTTTGAAATATAAGTAGTTTTGTTGCCGTCTGAAGAATAAACCACATATGCAGTTCCATCGTCATCCTTGAAAAGATTCATATCTCTCACAGAACCCCAGGCGGAACGAGCGCTGTCAAATCCATGATCCACACCTTCACCGTCTACATAATTCAGTTTATAACTTCCCAAAAGCTTAAACGGTCCTGTCGGACTGTCACTGACGGCAATTCCCGCCTTTGCTTTCCCGTAATCGGCATCACTGCCCGGGTAACGTCCATCCGCATGAAACCAGATGACATATTTTCCGGTTTTGTCATTATATAACATCTTGGGACGTTCCATGACACAGTTATTTTTGTCGATGTCCACAAAGACAGCCTCTTTCTGTTCCTGTGTATAATCGCCGTAAAGAGAACTGAAATACTCGTCATCTTCAAACTGACTCATGGATTCCATGGTACGGAGCACAACACCCTCATCATCCCAATTATACAGGTCTTCCGAACTATATACATGAATACCAGCACATGGACGATAATCATTGGTCTTGTCCTCACCAACCCAATACCATTTTTTCACACCATCAACAGTCAACTGCTGAACCTGGCCACCGTGAGCCTGGATCAGTTTTCCATTCGTATCGTACATGGCATCCCCGTTCACGCCCGTAATCGAGGAATATCTCGGAATCACCGGCTCTTTCTCCTCAACAGCCCTTACTTTGATATAATTCAGGATCGGATCCCCTGCCGCACTGGTTCTTCTGGGACTTTTTACCTGTACGTTCAATTCGCCGTCGGTTACCGTTGTTGTAAAAGTCCGGCTCACCCACTCTCCATACTTCAAGGTTATATCCGTTGCAACGGTCTCACCTTCCAGACAAACATTCACAACCTTTTCGTCCCAGTAATGTTTAAACGCTACCGTTACTTCATATGTATTCTCTTCGATCCCATCAATCTTTTCTGTCGGAACCTCAAAGGAATACCCCAGTGCACTCTTATCCTTATCAAATTTGACGGAATCTGACATATACACAAAACTGTATCCGATATCTGTCGCATTTTCTGCATGTTTTACTGCCTGAGAATATTCATCTGCAGGATCACAGCCCCACACCGTTCCTGTCTTGACATCTGTTCCATAATTCTGATCCACACTGGACTGAAGCAGTCCCATTCTCTCAGAATTCTGATTTGGTACTACGGCGGCATCTGAAGTACCGCAGTTTACGGTATACAGAACATAATCATTCGCCGCAATACGTTCTTTCGTCAGATTCATACTGTCTGATGCCCCCGGGGCTGCCAGAACCGGGGCTGCAGGCAATATTGTGGAAGCACCGACTGCAAATGCCGAAATGCCCGCAATCATTTTTTTGATACACCCTTTGCCATTCATAAATAACCTCTCCTTTTCTTTATTTCTTGCATCCATTGTAGCATATCGCATCTTTATCATTTAGGATTAAATTTGCCAATTTTTTTACTATTTCAGTCTAGTTTTGCCAAACTTGAACTTTTTTTATTTTTTTGCATTATTTTTGGATAAAAGGCAGTTATCCCCCCCGATAACTGCCTTTTATCCAATCTGATCCTCTTCTTCTTTAAACTTTGCCGGAAGCAAAATTGTAATGGTTGTCCCACGTCCTTCCTCACTTTTCACGTCGATACCATAAGCTTCTCCATAGATCAATTTCAGACGATCATCCACATTGTTCACGCCGATTCCTGAAAAATGCTCTGATTGTGCATTCCCTTCCTCCAGCTCTCTCAAACGTTTCTGATCCATCCCTACCCCGTCGTCGATCACCTGAATCTGAAGGTTCTTCCCCATCATTCGCACAAGCACTGTAATATTTCCCCTCCGATTAGCCGGAAACGCATGAAAAAATGCATTTTCCACAAAAGGCTGTAAAATCATTTTGGGAAGCCGACACTCCTCACATCCGAAAGTTACAAAATATTCCACATGCACCTTGTCCCCATACCGGTAATTATTGATCAGCACATAATTTTTCAGGTTTTCAATTTCCTTTTCCACCGTAATATACTCATCCATATTCCCGATTGTATTCCGCAGTAAGGATATAAATGCATCAATCGCACGAGTGGATTTTTCCACTTCTCCCTGATAAATCATCCATTTGATGCTTGCCAATGTATTATATACATAGTGTGGATTGATCTGCATCTGCAGCGCCGAAATTTCTGCCTTTCGCTTTTCCTTTTGCGTATGCATCAGTTCGCCGATATAGCGGTTCAAATCATCCAACATGGAATTATAGGTACGGCCCAGCTGCTGAATCTCCTCGGATCCGGTAATTTTGATATGCTCATCATATTGCTTCTTCCGTGCATCTGCCATCTTCTGTGCCAATGCAGATAAAGGTTTTGTAGTTTGTGCGACCGCCCAGAATGTAATCAGGACGACCACTGCCGCAACCAAAGCACAAATAATCCACAACTGAGGAATATTATAAAGTCTTCCCAACGCTTTTTCTGTATCAATCACACCGCAGATTGTATAATTATAGTAAGGCAATTGTTTGGTCAGCAAGGTAACATGTTGATTTTCCTGTACTGCCGTGCTCCTCCTAAAACCTTCTTCCGGCTCCTGATACGGAAAAATCTCTGTGGCTTTCTTACAAAGCTTATCTTTTCTGTCCGAGGATATGATCCGTTTGGAAGCGTCTACCATATAAAAGGTTGCATACTCCGAAGTAAAATATCCGTAAAATTTAGACCAGTCGCTTTCTTTCATTGTGATGTAGACGATTGCATATGGTTCCCGGCTCTCCTGATACCGCAGAACCTTCGTTGCCATAATAACAGGAGAATTTCTGGTTGTAGAGGTAAATCCCACATCCGCATATTGATAAACAATTCCCTCATCCCGCTCCAGTACCTGCTTGCTGATCTCTGATTCCAGTATCTCAGACTCCGGAAGAATAATCGATTCCTCCCGGTTCAGGTAACTTTTTCCATTTACCCCGATAACCATGACACTGATATTTTCTACATTGGTCGGAATTGCCTCTCTCAAATCCTGATTCATCTCATAAGCCGTCTGAAAGGCCAGCTGGGAATCCAGTTCCTGATCACTCAGATACAGCCTGAAAGCCCAGCTTGCATCTACCGCATCCATAATTTTATTCAGATTCTCATGAAACTTATTCAGATCATTCTCGATCTGAAGAAACACCCGCTCCTGAGACTTCCCATAGGTATCCACGAAAATATCCTCTGAAATATGGATCACAATTGCACTGACACTGATGACAGCAAACAGTATTCCAATCATTACTGTCGCCAGAATTCTCACTACCATACTGTTAAGATGTAATTTCTTTCCCATAATTTTCACAGTCTCCGCCCACGACGATACGCACTGGGCGTTACTCCTGTAATTTTCTTAAAAACTCTGCAAAAATAACTTTGATCAGAATAGCCAACCAGAGCACTTATGGAGGCAATCGAAGACTCCCCTTTTTCCAGGTACTGGCAGGCATGTCCAATCCGGATACGGTTCAGATATTCACTGAAACCCTCTCCCATCTTTGTATTAAAATAACTGGAAAGATAGGAGTAGTTAAAATTAAATACCTCTGCCAGATTGGTTAAATCCAGATCATCCCTGTAATGTTCTGCAATATAATCCAACATTCCCTGAATTTTCATATCCTGACTTTCCATACTCTCCTCCAGACATTCCAGCAATTCATCCAGCAACGCCTGAAAAGTTTCCAGAAAATCTTCTGCATAGACTGCCTCATCTATTTTTGCAAAATATTCAAACCGTATCTGTTCCATCCTCTGAATCTTGCTGTCCACGCTGCCAACAAGATTATACAGAAGATTTTTCGCCTGATTTTTCAGTTTAAACTCCGGAAGCTGACACTGGACTGCCTGCCAGATATACTCCCGAAACATCTCCGCCGCTTCCACATATTTGTGATTCGAAACCGCCGCGGAAAACCGTCGGAAATCAAATTTATGCAGAGATTTCTTCACTCCATCATATTCTTTCAACGGATAGATCTGAATTCCTTTATGGTAAAATGCTTCCGCTTCCAGAAACAGTGGATTCTCAAATTCCGCTTTTAAATCCGTTAATTTTCTATGCGTTTCCCCCAGGACTGCAAATGTCCGTTCATAAATGACAGAAAGCTGACACAGCATATCATGAATCATCTCAATCAGACGTTCCTCGTCCTTCACCGGATAATTAAATACCACACATAACACTTCATGATTCTGTAAAAATTTCAGATAACTGCCCGGAGCATGTTCCTTCAGATACTGTTCCGCTTTCTCAAAAATCACCTGCGAAAAATCCTGTCTCCCGGGATTCTGAAACCGCATCGGTAATCCCATCAGCCGATAACAACTGTGGGGAAAATATGCGTTAAACGCCTGATCATTCAATTCCTGATCGTATCCGTTCAGATATCGTTCCAACAAATCGTCCGGACTGGAAACGGTTTTCTGCTTCAGTTTCAGTCCCGGAATTTGAGACACGACTCTGTTTAATATTTTCGACAATTCTTCCGGATTCAGTGTAGGTTTCAGCACATAATCCACCGCACCGTTCAGCAGCGCCTGGCGCACATATTCGAACTTATCATATCCGCTCAGAATCAATACCAATACTTCCGGATACTTTCGGTGTACAACTCTCATAAAATCCAGCCCGTCCATCACCGGCATAGCAATATCACAAAACACAATATGCGGCTTCAATGTTTCCATCAATTCCAACGCTTCTTTTCCGTTGGACGCCTCTCCTACCACCTGAAAGCCCTGCTCTTCCCAGGCTATCATGTATCTGATTCCCTGTCTCATAATATATTCATCATCGACAATCAAAATTCTGCAATACTCATCCATACGTTCTCCCTTTTCCGACCGGTCTCCTTCCTCTTATTCCCACCAGCCCTCTCTTTCTCAATTATTCAGTATAGAGAACTTTTCCCTAAAATACAAGAGTACCTGACAGGTTTTCCCTGCCAAGTATCTCTTCTCCCGCTCATCAAAGCAGCCTTTTTCCGAAATTGCAATCCATCATCCTTCCATCCGGCGGGCCTTCAGAATCTCCTGCATCAGCTTCTTCACTTCTTCTCTGATTCTGTCATCCTGAACTTCCGGATCATCATATAACTCCTGGACTTTTTCAGTCACCGCTGCAAGTCCCTTTATGCTCTCTGCAAAATAGCAGTCTGACTGTTCCAGAATCTCATTGGCCTTCTCCAATGCGTTTTTCAATTCAGATTTATTCCCCTTTTGAACAAGATTTACCATGGCTGCGGCAAGGTTGGAATACGCCTCATTTCTTGCAGACTCATCCGCTTTTCCATTTTCTGCCACAGTTTTTGCCTGTTCCAGTGCATTTTTCAAAACCTGGATACTGGACGGTGTATACCGCTCCGCACGTTTCAACAGTACTTCTGCATTCTGAATCAATGAATTCAGTCTTGTGTCCTCTGTCGGCTTCTGTTCCAAAATTGCTTCCCGAAGCTCTGCATCTGTCTGATCAATCTGCTCCTGAGAAGTTGTGGCTTTGTAAAGAAGCGCCTGTGCTTCTTTATACTTCTGATCCAGAACAGCCAAAGCCTCCTCAGAATACAATGTTCTGTCTACAGCCGATGCCTGAGCCAAGGATTCTTTTAAGCCGTCTAATTCCAATATTTTTTGAATCTGTATAAAGGAAAGTACCGGATCCGAGCGATCTCCCCTGGCCACATAGAAGGTGGCCTCCCCTGCTGTTTTGCACGTCACGGTATACGTATCTTTGTTCCACCAGTTTCCATTTTCCCAGGTATTGGAGGTCCCCAGCTCCACTGTGTTCCCATCTGTCATGACGGAAATCTTCATCGGTCGGGAAGAATTGGAACCTTTCCACCATTCTTTGAATCCGAAACTCACCTGATAGGTACCGGCTTCCAGAGGAACTGTATAAGCGATCGTCTGTCCGCTGTATGCATACCAGCCGATGTCATAAGAATCTTTGACGTCCCCATTATAAGGACCGTAATCTTCCAGATACCCCCAGCTGCCTTCCGCATATGCCTGATCGGAAGTCTCATTCAGAATTTCTGCATATTTAAGAACTTCTTCATGTGCCGGAGACGACGGATTATTACAATCAATAAAGTACTGGATATTCGGTTCAACGATTCTCACCTCAACGGATGCTGACACATCCGTATCTTCCACTGTTCCGTAAACGCTTGTGTCGCTGGTGAAATCAACATCCTTCAGATTCCATTCCACCCTTTTTTCGATGGGATTTCCTTTATTGGTCCATACTGTTACGGTTTCCGGTAACTTTGGACGCACGCCGCTTACTGTATACAGGGTATCACACGCCTGAACAGCAGTAATCTCTTCTGTAAATTCCCCTGTGATAATCTGTGCATAATTGAGTTCCAGCAAACGGTCTGACTGGCCTTCTGCCTTGGATATCGTAAGTGTATGTACGCCGTTCTCCAATTTTCCGGTATCAAAGAGCAGCACAGTTCCATTCTTCTTATCTGCTGCAAGGGAAATTTCCACCGGCGCTCCGCCGTCAACAGAAACCTCTGCCGCCGCTCCATCCGGCGCCTTCGTTCCATAAAGAACCGCCTGAGTTCCTGCAAATGTAAAGGTTGCCGAAGCATGTTGGGCAGTCGTATATTTTCCGCCTCCATACGATTCCGAAGATTCTCCCCAGGAACCCTCATACGTGAATTTGTCCACTTCCGAAGTCCAGGTTTCCTCCGGTTTTACGATATCCGCCTTCACTGTTTTCTTCTGATTCTTTGTATCACAGACTGCAGCGCCTTCTTTTCCTCTGATCACATACGTGGTAACGGAATTACCAGGCAAGGTTACATCCAGTACCAGATCCGATACATCCTGTGTCTCAACCAATTCGCAGCTTTCTGTATCGGAAGTCCGGTAAACCTCTGCTGCAGACGCTCCCGGAACATTTCTCAGGCTTACGGCAGTTTCTCTGTCGCTTCCAAAGTTTTGAGCGACGATTACCAGTTCTTCTCCATTGGGCGAAACCGCAGCACACATATTGCTATCCGCAATCTCTATCATCGTATAGCCTGCTTTCAGATATTTGCTGTACTGCATCATGGTGTAGAACTGCTTTGTCACTGCCCAATATCCTTGTTCCGGCACCCCGTCCTTCTTTGATCCATCGCTGTTTACCAGTTTGGTATGATAATCCGGAACAGGACCGTCGGACTCGAATACCGCATGAAGCAGACCCCAGTTGGAATTGGTCTGCAGACATTCATATTCACTATCCGCAACCAGCCATGCGATCCATGCTGTAGGCTGCATATATTTCAGATCCGCCATAATTCCCTGACTCTGGGATTTGCTATTAACTGCATCCATGGATTCATGGCAGCCGTCGTAATGATTTCCTCCGCCCCTTGTGATTTCACTCATCCACAAATCCTTATCATACTGCTGTGCGATCTGATACAGTTCTTTACGCTCCCCATCGTTGCCGCTGTAGGTATGAGCGCCGATGGTACTCATTTCTTTTTTTACATCATCATCCAGACGACGGAAGGATTTGATTGCACTTCCCAGGGACGTCTCATCTGTTCCTGTAATCTGTACCCCTTCCAGCCCTTCTGCTTTCAAGGCCGCACTCATCTCGCGATAGGCTTTGGACTGTAGTTCACCGGTATTAAAGATGCATCCTTCCTGCTTGGTACTTCCGTTCATCCAGTAGTTGGTATCCGGTTCATTGAGAGGCTCTACATAAGATACACCTGTTCCGTACTTTTTCTTCAGATCCAAATCCACCCACTTCACGGCCCTTGCCATATATTGGGCAAACTCATCATACTGATCCTCTCTCAGATTATTGGGATCCTTACTGGTTCCGCCCGTTGAACTGCCCGATTTCGTCATATAATACGGCGGTGAATTGGAAAAGACCTCATTAATAATGTCTCCTTCTTTTTGTCTGTAGGCATTCGCCTGCTCCAACATCCAAAGTTGGCCTGCATCCGCCATTGCTTCCGTATCTTTCTTGTAAAAAGCATCAGCATCAAACGCTCCGCTGCCATCCCTGGTTCCCGTCATATCCTCAGTCCAACCCGGTACAATACCCTCGCACCGTTTCATGGAAGTATCCTCCTTATCACCCCCGCCTACATTATATCGGACGATATTCAGGTTCAGATACTCCGGCGAAAACGCCAGTTCTGCAATTTCTTCACGGTCTGCTCTGCCATTTCCGTTAAAATCCCGATCTCCCCAGGAGCCTATACTGTTCCCCCACCAGCACAAGGAGGTTCCCCATCCCTTCAGTGTCTGATATCGCACTTCCGGATTCAACGCAATCTTACGGTCTGTATTTGTCTCTCCTGATACCGCTGCCAATGCAGGGGGAATCATCACCGATATTCCAAACAGCAGAGCTGCCCCTCCTGCCACAATCTTTTTTAAATTCAACCTTCTATTCATATAACCCTCACTTTCATGAATGGTGATGTCTGCGCCAGCAGACATGTCCGTTTACTACCAATCCCATAGGTGTACACTTACCAACTTTTCACGCTCTGACCGGCGCAACCGAAAAATGCAGCTTTAAAGGTTTCGATGCCGGAATCCTGTATTCTTCGTGCACCGGTGCTCCCCAGCTGTCATCTCCACCCACTCCGGTCTGTGCAGCCATCAGACGCACCCAGGTATACCTTGATACCGGCAATTCATCTGCGTGCAGGGCATTTTCCAGTTCGTATGCACTGTAAGGAAGTACACTTGCTGCAAAGGGCGCTCCCTCTGCACAAAAGCGAAGCCCTTCTCCCTCCTGATTTAAGAGCTTCAGCCAGCGAACCCCTTCCCGGTTTCCACATTCCTGAGGAATCAGATACTGTGACAGATTTTTGTCAGCTGAGGTGTAAAATACTCCAAGCCTTGCTCCGCACATCCGGTCTGCATAGTTTTCCTCCGGACCATATCCATAATAGGAAAAACTTCGGAGTTCTTTTTTCATCTTAAAATCAATTCCAAACAGCGGCAGATACTCCTCACACCTGATTCCCGGATACGCAATCATCATCTCAAGCTTCCCATCCGCTGCCATCCGATAAGTTACCGTACACCGGAAAACTTCCGGATATTTCGCCTCATACTCCATTGTAATCTGAAGGCTCTCCGGTTCTTCTGCCACCTGGAAACTTTCAGGAACGTATCGCATCCCCATTGATGCTGCCAGCCATCCGCTGTCACGGTAAGCTGCCCCCATTCCTCTGTCATTGTCCGTCAAAGCACGGTAGAAGGTCAGTTTCGGCGTTCTGGTGATATATTCCTTTCCTCCGTAAACCAGAGATATGATGCCGCCTTCGCTTCTGGAAAATAGAGCTGAAAATCCTTCTCCTTGTACCCCGATATTTACATCTCCATAAATGACATGAAATGTTCCGTAGCGGGCCTTCTTCTGTGTCTGCTCCTCTCTTTGGCAGGCCTCTATCTGAAATACACCCTGCCCAAAAGCAACTTCATGTCCCGCGTCTGCATAGCGATTGTCTTCCTTCAATCTTGCGGTCACCGTTACGGTATATTCTCCTGGATCGCCCGGCAATTTTTCTCTTGCAGTTTCTGTCCGTGTTCCCGGTTCTGCATGAATGTCCAGTTTCCGAAGGGCAATCTGCTGTCCATCCTTTTCCACCCGTTCCTCAAAGGTAAATGCTTCAAGATCTGCAAAGAGGTTTCGGTTTTCAATGATAATGCACTTCTCCCTTACCTGAATCCGCACATTGCTGTACAACTGCTTCACTTCCTGTATCTTCGGCGACAGTGTTCTGTCCGCATAGACAATACCGTCGGTACAAAAACAATAATCGGTAGCACGGTCGTCAAAGTCTCCGCCATAGGCCAGCCGTTGATTCCCCTGTGCATCTCTCTGCCACACAGCCTGGTCAATATAATCCCAGATAAAACCGCCCTGATATCTGATATACTGATCCTCAAGTCTTGTGTATAACTCCATTCCTCCGCAGGAATTCCCCATTGCATGCATATACTCGCAGCTGATGTATGGTTTTCCCGTCGGTTTTTCCAGATATTCCACAATTTCGGCAGGTTTCGCATACATTCTGCTCTCCATATCACTGATCCGGTCAAATTCCCGGTTCCAGAATACCCCTTCGTAATGAACCAGTCTGGAAGGATCTCTCTGGCGGAAGAACTCACTCATTGCCAGAATATCCTCCCCTGCATAGGATTCATTACCGCAGGACCAAATCAGAACAGAGGGATGGTTTTTATCCCGCTCCAGCATGGAACGTGCCCGGTCCACAACCGCCTCCTTCCATTCCGGCAGAGATCCCGGTACATTCCAGGAAGGTTCACATGCACCCAGCTTCTGCCAGGAGCCATGACTCTCCAGATTCGTCTCATCAATCAGATAGATTCCATATTCATCACACAATTCATACCAGCGGCTCTGATTCGGATAATGGGAAGTTCTCACTGCATTGATATTATTTTGTTTCAGAATTCGGATATCGGTAAGCATATCCTCTTCCGTGACCGCTCTGCCCCGCTCCGGATTAAATTCATGCCGGTTGACGCCCCGGAAGAGAATTCTTTTTCCATTCAGGCACATGATCCCATCAATCATCTCAAAATTGCGGAATCCCACCGGCTGATCGATGACTTCCAAAAGTGTGTCATCACTGTTCCGGACTTCCAACTCGATCCGGTACAGATAGGGAATCTCTGCTGACCAGGGCTGAACCACACCTGCATCCAGTGCAATGACCGTCTCCTCTTCCAAAGGTAGCTGCTCCTTTTGTGCAATGACCTTACCTTCCCCATCTTTCAGGAACAGGTTGACTGTCCCACTCATCTCTCCAGTCGCCTTCATACTGATTTTCAGAGCACCCGTCGTGTATTCTTCTCTTAAGGAAGCATTTACAAACAAATCCCGGATATGTGTCTCTGGTATCCCATAGAGGTACACATCCCGAAAAATTCCCGAGAAGCGCCAGAAATCCTGATCCTCCAGCCAGCTTGCTGAACTTCTCTTATAGACTTCCACTGCCAGCTTGTTTCTGCCTGGCTTCAGCGCTTCTGTGATCAGAAATTCTGCCGGTGTAAAGCTATCCTCCGAATAGCCGATAAAAACACCATTCAGCCACACATAAAATGCCGTCTCCACTCCCTGGAAACTAAGGTATACCTGCCTTCCCAGAAGCTCCTGCTCCGGTACAAAATAAGTCACATAGCTTCCCACCGGATTATATTCCTCTGATACATACGGCGGACGCAGAAACTCTTTTCCATCCCAGGGGTACATCGTATTGATATACTGACACTGGTCATAGCCCTGAAGCTGTATGTGACCGGGAACCTGAATCTCTCCAAATGTTTCTGCAGACACTTGTTCTTCATAGAAATCTGCTGCCCGCCCGGAAGGGTTTACGGCATACCGAAACTTCCAGGTGCCGTTCAGCGATTGCACCAGCCGGCTTTTCCCTTTCTTCAGCTCTTCCCGGTTCAGATAAAATTTGTGATCTGAATGAGCTTCGCACCGATTCACCTGGAACACTTCCGGATCAGTAAGCCACTCCAATTTCGCTTTCATTCCTTTTCTTTCTCCTCTCTTCGCCGCCTTTATTTTCTTATCAGAAAAAGAGGACGGTTCCGGATTCTTCACGTCCTCTTTCCTGTCCCTTCATCTGTCGTCAGCCTTTGACGGAACCTGTCATACCTGCTACAAACTGCTTCTGCATCAGAAAGAAAATCAATGCAGTCGGCAAGGTTGCGATAACCACAGCAGTCATCATCATTCCATAGTCCGGTGTATAGGACGAGCCCAGTGCAGAAATAACCAGCGGCAATGTTCTTTTGTCTTCCGACTGCAATGCAATCAAAGGCCAAAGGTAATTATTCCAACTGGTCATAAAAGTTACAACCACCGCTGCCGCATAAGTGGACTTCATCGTCGGCATATAAATTTTTGTAAAAATTCCGAATTCTCCCACTCCGTCTATTCTTGCTGCTTCAATCAGCTCCTTCGGAAAGGTCTTTGTATTCTGCCGGAAAAAGAAAATCAGGAATGCCGTTGCAATTGCAATGATTACCACGGATCCGGTAGTATTCAGTCCAATCCACTTCAGAACCGGAATTTTGTTAAATTTACTGAATAAGCGGAACAAGGGTACCATCAACGCCGCAAAGGGCACCATCATGGAAAGCAGCACAATGCTGAAAACACGATCTCTCCCCTTAGACTTAAAAACCTCAAAGGCATATCCTGCCGCTGACGAAACAATCATCGCTAACGCTGTCGTCACAACTGCTATCACAATAGAATTCTTAAATGCACTCAGATACTGCAGATCCGATTCCAGCAAATGTCTCAGGTTTTCCAATAAATAAGTACCCGGAACCAAGGTTCCTTTCGTAACATCTACGGACTTGTTCGTTGACGCTACTACCATCCAGAAGAATGGAAATATGGATACAATTGCTAGGACCGACAATATGATATATTGCACCCCATTCATCATCTTTGATTTCTTACTCATCCTTATCACCTACTTTCATCTGAATAAAGGACAGTACCACAATTAATACTACAATTACATAAGATACCGCAGCCGCATATCCAAAATTCGGCTGATATTTGAACAGCAGATTGTAAATATACTGTGATATGGTAATTGTTGCATTCGCCGGACCGCCCTGGGTAATATTCATTGGTTCGTCAAATAGCTGCAGCGTACCGATCGTCGAATTGATCGTAGTAAATAAAATGATCGGTTTCAGCAACGGCAGCGTCATATGGAAAAATTTCTGGAAACCATTCGCACCGTCAATGGATGCCGCTTCATAAATTGAGTCATCAATACTTTGAAGTCCGGACAGATAAAAGACCATATTGTAACCGGTCCATCTCCAGGTAATTGCCAAAATAATCAGAATTCTTGCAAAAGTTGCGTTGGTCAGCCAGTTAATGGGTTCTGAAATCACATGCAGATTCATCAGCATTCCGTTAATAAATCCATCATTCGCAAAAAGACTCTTAAAAATAATGGAATAAGCAACCAGAGATGTTACGCACGGAAGGAAAATTGCTGTTCGGAAAAATCCCCTGAATTTCAGCCGTTTATTATTCAAAATCGATGAAATAATTAATGCCAGCAGTATCATCACCGGCACCTGCACGATCAGAAACAGCATGGTATTGAACAATGCTTTCTTAAAGGTGGAATCCGTCAACATTCGCTTATAATTTACTACGCCTCCAAATTCCAGGTTATTTGCCATACCTGACTGAAAGGATGTAAAGAATGCCTGAATCATCGGATAAAATACAAAACAGACAATTAAAACCAGACTTGGAATGATGAACAACCATGCTTTTCGGTCCAGTTTATTGTGAACGCTGTGTTTTTTCATAGTCTTCGTCTCCTTCTAAAAGGGCTGCTGCAGTTTCCTGCAGCAGCTCCTGTCTGATTTTACTGTGCGATAGCCGCCTCAGCCTGTGTCTGATAATCCTTCAATGTACTGTCTACATCGGCTCCGCCCACAATTGCCTGGACAGCTTCTGTCATTAAATCTTCCAAAGCATATGTATTCATTCCGTAGTTTACAGACGGCACATCCTTTGTCCACTCTGCAAAATCTGCAAAAATCTCCTGACCGCCGAAAAAGTCATTTCCCTTCTTATAATTTTCCGCGTCGGCTGCCGCATTCATTGTACTTACAAGGGTAATATCCACAGCCAGCTGATTCATCAAATCCACATTGCTTGCAAATGTATTCTTCAGGAAGTCTTTGGCTGCCTCTTCATGTCCCACATTTTTCAGTACATACCATCCGGCACCTCCGATGGAGGACGCATTTACAGAATCTGAATTTGCTTCCATTTTCGGGAATGGTGCAACTGCCCATTTACCGCTCTGATCTTCTGCTTTCTGAATAGAAGGAGCAATCCAACATCCGGTTACTACCGAAGCAACCTCGCCATTATTAAATGCCCCGACAAATGGATCCCAACCGGAAATCTGCTTCACGCACCCGGATTCCACTAATTTCTTGTAAACATCAATGGCATCTTTCAGCGCCTGATTGTCGGCAATCGTCACTTCACCATTTTCGCCGCTGTACCATGCGCCTGCGCTCTGCATCATCATACGGATCTGTCCGATATCGCTTGGATCAAGGGTACACATATCAACTCCGCATTTTTCTTTCACCGCCTGACCGATCTCAATATACTTTTCCCAAGTCAGATCCTGCATATCTTCCTGTGAATATCCTGCTTCCTCAATATAATCGGTACGGTAGAACGTAGCTGCAACACCACTGTCAAAAGGAACGCCATATACTTTACCACCGATCTGATTGACAGCCGTTTTGTATCCGGCGAAATCTTCCACTTTCACAAAATCGGACAAATCCGCAAATTCGTTCTCATAAGATGTCAAATATCCTTGTGCCTTGTAATCTTCGATCAGAACAATATCCGGCAGACCTTCATAGGAGCCTGAGGAAAGGCTTGTGTTCAGCTTTGTAACAATATCATCCTGAGCCATAGTTACAATGTTGATATCCACATCCGGATTCACCTCACTGTACATCTCTTTGGCAACCTGTGCTGCCTTGATGTTGAATGCCTCATCCCACGCCCAGATGGTCAATGTATCTTCGGCTTCACCCTGGCTTCCTTCGCTTTCCGATACAGCGGAACTGTCTGCACCGCTCTTAGAACTGCTTTCCTTATCAGAATCTCCGCAGGCTGTCATGCCTAATACCATCGTTGCTGCAAGTAATAATGCAAATACTTTTTTCACTTTCATGCTTTTATCCTCCTTAGGGTTTTCTCTTGCTTTCTGAACATATTGTAGCATGTGACCCCGCGGATTCTTTAGGAATATGTTTATCAAAATTTTCACTTTTTCCGGGTATTTGATTGTTTTTTGGACATTTTTTGGAAATTTTCACTTTTTTAAGGTGCTTTTCTATTGAATCGTTGCCTGGGCCTTCAATTGTACTTTTTCCAATCCCTCCTCTATCTCCTCACCTTTTAATATTAACTGAATCTCTCTGCACAAAATCGTCTCAATTTCATATGTTTCACTGCCATAATTCACAACAGGAATTTCTTCCGCAGCATTGGCAAATACCTTTAGGATACTGGAATCCCCAAAATATTCATCTTCCTTTTCATATGCCGGCAGCTCCCCGGCATCTTTTCTGCTGCTTACCAAATCAATCTCCTTCACAAGTTGATCGATAAATCCACGATCTTCTCCAAACGTTTCTTTTAAGAAAGCGGCAGCCTCATCCCCGTGTTCCTTATTTTTAAGCACATACCAGCTGCTGCCCCCGATATTGGATACATTGACAGCATCAGGTATATTTTCCATCCTGGGGATCAGAGCAACTCTCCACAAGCCGCTCTGCTCCTGATTTGCCCGAATGGTAGGAGCAATCCAACATCCCGAGACCACCGTTGCCACTTTTCCGCTCTGAAAGGCCTGCACAAATCCTTCCCATCCATTGACCGTACAAACCAGATTGCACTCGATCAGACTCCGGTAAATTTCAAGTGCCTCCTGCAAAGGAACATTTTCGGCAATATCCGCCGTGGTTCCATCCTCCTTCACATACCAACTGCCTGCACTCTGCATCATAATCCGAATAATTCCCACATCGTCCGGCTGAACAGTCAACATATTGACCCCGACTTTTTCTTTCACCTGACGGCCGATTTCAAGATAACGGCTCCATGTGATATCCTGCATATCTGCCTCCGTATAACCAGCCTGTTCCAGATAATCCAAACGGTAAAACATCACTGCCACTCCGCTGTCAAAGGGGACTCCATAATGAATCCCATCCTTTGCCACAAGCTTTGTCTTATAGTCCTGAAACTTCCTGTAATCGATTGTATCATCCAGCCCCCGGAACTCCTTTTCATAAGCCGCCAACAGATTCTGGATCTCATAATCCTCAATCAGCACAATATCCGGCAATTCCTCATATACCTCTGCTGAAAGATCATTGGATAGCTTTTGTATAATCTCGTTTTTTTCCTTAGAAATAACCCGGATCTCCACATCCGAATGCGCCTCTTCATAAATTTCTGCCGCCAGCATTACAGCTTTCACATTGAAATTATTGTCCCATGCCCAAACTTCCAATGTCGTACGCGTCTCATTTTGCTTCTGATTCTCCCCGCCCGGAAAACCGCAGGATACCATATTCCAAAACACTCCCACACTTAGAAACACACTCAGCAAGTTCCTTATGTATCTCCTTCCATTCATCTTCGTTCTCCATCCTCTCCATGTTTCTCCCAAAAACCACACATTTTTTTCATTTTATCACAGAAAAAAGAACCTGCCCAGACTTTAATTCTGACAGATTCTTTTCACATACGCATACTTTGTAAGCAAATCACTGCATATTCATCTGCTCCACATATGCACGCATTTCTTCCCGGGATTTGACATTTCTTGCTCCCTCAATCAGTGTTTGTTTCTGCGCCTCATCTAACTTTGAAAACTGATTGAGTATATCAGAATGCTGCGCAAGTTCCATAGTGAAGCCGATGGGCAGTTCCTCGTTATTTATCATATTCTTTTCCCTCTTTGCAAAATAAACATTTTCCGACCATTTTATCCTGTGTAATTTTCATATTTTTATTCTGACGCACGATAGTTCTTATCATTTCTGATTTTCTTGCTTGCCTGCTTCCGCTGTTTCCGAATTCTGGGAGACCTGACTTTGCACTTGTTCCGGCTGAATATTCTGCTGCATGAACCGCTGCCGGTTCATCGCTTTTTTTCGTTCTGTTTTCTTAATTTTTTTGACAATAAAGACAACGACTGCCGCCATGATTGCCAACAAAATCCAGTACGGCAGCCCACCGATCAGCCACAATGCCAGTGACCGAAAACCTTCTTTCACATCATACAGGTTTCCAATCAGTCTTTCTTTTAATTGCGCCCCAAAAGAATCCGAAACTTTGGTTTCCCGTTCCACCTCTCTTACAGTCATTTCTATGGAACTGTACTGTATCCTGCTATCGTAGGTGCGTTTTCGGGATTCGTAACTCTCCAACTGATAACGAACTTCTGTCAGCTCATGCTGTATCAGCATAATATCTTCCAGCGTCTCTGCTTTTTCCAACATCGCCATCAGACTTTCCTGTTCCGTTTTCAATGCAGAAATATGACTTTCCGTGTCCACATAATCCAGGGTAACATCTTCCACCTGTTCGGAAATATGGGTAACATTTGCCATCTCTTTCATCTTGCCTTTAAAATTATCCAGTCGATCCGCAGGGATTCTAAGGGTATATCTGGCATACCGATAGTCTCCATATTCACTTTCTTCCCCCGAGATATCCGAATACTCCACATAACCGCCGGAATCTGCTACCACTCCTTCTAATGCATCCACAAACTCCGTAAACGCTTTCGTCTCTACCGAATATTCCTGCTGTTTGATCAGTTTCCGGTCAGAAGCTGTAACCTGAACGGCTGCACCTCCACTGTCCCCTGTACCTTGCTCTGCCTCTGTCGCTGCCTCTGCACTTTCGCTGTCCAAGGTATCCATAAACACTTCACTTTTCTCCTCCGCTCCGGCATTGGACTGTGCCATACCCTTATCGGAATTTCCGCAGGCTGCCAATAACGCCAACATCATTGCCATCAGTAACGCTGTCATTCTTTTTTTCATGAGTTTCCCTCCTTTTCCTGTTCTGACTTTATGAATGCTTCACTCTCATTTTAATAGTGTCAGCGCAGCCTGATTTTGCTGCAGACAAAATAAAAATTTTCATCAATTGTTTTCCTTTAAGCAACGCTGTTTTAATGGACGAAATCCGAATATCTATTATAAATTTTACATATACTATATCTATTCTATCATTCCCTGGAGGCGCCTGCTATGAAATCAAAAGCTTACCTGTATCTGTCCGCCCTGGCAACCGTAATTCTCGGAACGCTTCTGCATTTTACCTATCAGTGGTCCGGCAGAAACCCTGTAATCGGTATCTTCAGCGCTGTCAGCGAAAGCACCTGGGAGCACCTGAAACTACTCGCCATTCCCATGCTGCTGTTTCTTTTTCCGGAATATCTGCTGTATGGTAAAAACTATTCAAATTATCTTCCGGTTCGCTTTCTTTCCATCCTGATCGGTATGTCTGTGATTGTTATAACCTTCTATACTTACACAGGCATCCTTGGAACCCACTGCCTTTGGGCCGACATCGGCACTTTTCTGCTGGGTATCCTCGCTTCTCTCTGGTTCAGTTTGAAACTGCTGCCCACCAGATATTTGTCATCGAAAATGGCTGTCCGATTATCGCTCTTGGGCATCCTTCTGCTCATCTTTTGCTTTGCCTGCTTTACTTTTTATCCACCAAATCTTCCGCTTTTTCAAGCCCCTTCCTAATATTCGAATGTTTTTAGGATTGTGGGAGCATGAAATGCGGAGCAATCCGTGTATTATAGGGGTCAAAATACCTTTTGACCCCAACATCATTCGACATATGTATTCAGAAATGAGAAAACTGTCCCATAGTAATTCTCAGGATCTTTATCCTGAGATTGGGCGTGTCCTGCTCCCTCGACAACCAACAATTCTTTCTCACAGTCTGCAGCTTTATACAACTCCTCCGCCATTTCTAATGGAACAAATGCATCCTGATCGCCATGAATAAAAAGAATCGGAAGTTCACTTTTTTTCACTGCTTCAAGTACTGAAGCCTCCCGTATATTGTAGCCGCCCCGCAGCCGCAGCACCAGATTCGCTCCGTCAATGATTGGAAAACCCGGCAGATGAAACCATTCCTTCAGTTGTTTTTGGAAAATACTGTAAACATCCGTATAGGCACAATCAGAAACCACCGCCCTTACCTGTTCCGGTAACGCTTCTCCTGTCATCATCAAGGCACATGCCCCGCCCATGGATTGTCCATGAATCACGATTTTTGCATCCGGATCGCGTCCCAGGATATAATCCAGCCAGAGAAGATTATCCTGACGGTCTGTCCATCCCATACCGATAAAATCCCCTTCACTTTCTCCGCTGCAGCGCAGGTCCGGGGACAGCACCTGATATCCCTGCTTCGCATACTGACAGCCAATCGGATATAATTCTTCTTTCCATCCGGTATATCCATGAAGCAGAAGAACCCACTTATGACTTTCCCTCTTCTGAAAGAAAACCCTTCCAATCAACTGGTAACCATCTTCTGTAGTTACCGAAAGTTTTTCTGTATCTGCCTGTTCCAGCCAGGCATTTGTTTCTTCTAACGCCTTTCCATGATTCTGCTGAATATCATCTGTATGTACCAATGCTTCCACACTCTGTTCGGTAAGTTCTCCAAATGCCTCCGTCTGTTCCATCTTCTCCGGAACGAGTGCCACATCCACCAGAATATTACAAATCACAAAATACAAACTGATGAGCAAAAGCAATCCTATGATTATAATCCGTTTCAGCCATTTCTTCTTATGCATTGCTTTTTCTTATTTTCCTCCTTCTAAATTTCTTTTATAATAGACAGATTCAAAATCACGTCATCCTCTTTTACAAGTTCCCGGTACAGACGCTCTCCCCAGAACTCATACAAATTGCTGCATGTCACCTTCCCCTCCAGGCGGACTTTCGCCTGCATCTCCAGACGATAGGGAACTACACCGTCACTTGGACCCAAAATGCCGTAAAATCCAGACAAGATTCTCAGATTTTGATTTATGTAAGACCAATGTTTCTCTTCAAATACCTTTGGAGCCATCGATTGATACTGCAAACCTTCATAAGATAAGACCGCCGGAGTCAGTCCATTTTTCAGATCCATCTGTCGGAATCGCTGGTAATTCAATTCCGCAATTTTATCATTGCATCCCCAGAGTTGTTTTGCCTCCCTGAAGGTCAGTCCCTGAAGATACGCCATCAATATCTGGGTTTCTTCCAGGTAAATCGGTAATTTCACTATTGGCATGCTGTCCGTATCCACATTCATTTTTTTCGCCGGTGATATCATAATTTTCATCTTTTGTCTACCTGTTTCTTAATTCTGAATTTTTCGACTAATCAACACTGTTTTCTCAATTATACTCTAAATTCTTTATAATAGCAAACCAATTTCCACTTTGTTATTCCGGTAATTTGTTCCAAAAAAGAATTGACAGATATCGGAAAATGGGGTACACTTTAATAAAATTTCATAGTCGGACGACAGTAAGCAGAATCCTGACAAAAAATGCTTTGATGGATTCCGCAAGATGACCTGTCATTAAAAGGGAGTAGTTTTCGTATATTATCAACAAATCCGATTCCGCGAATAGGTATCTGGTAATATATACCGTATTTTTATGGGTACAAGACTTTTAATGTGTGATTTACAGAATGATTTTTCTATTTCTGCAAATCATACATTAAAAGTCTTTTTTGCTTTATAAAAAATTTCTCTTCCTCAAAAAAAACATCCGGCTGTGTTTTTTATACCCATACTCTTAAGGAGGAACAACATGAAAGCATGGTATCAACAGACAAAGGAAGAAGTGCTGAAAACTCTGCACACGCAGGAAAACGGTTTGTCTTCTGAAAAAGCAGCACAACTTCTGCAGGAAAAAGGTGAGAATGCATTAAAAGAAGCCCGGCCAAAAAGTACGCTTCGCGTATTTGCCGAGCAGTTTTTGGATCTTCTGGTAATCATCCTTATCATTGCCGCTGTTATTTCCCTGATCTCAAAGAATGCAGAGAGTACAATTGTCATCCTGACGGTCATTGTATTAAACGCAATTCTTGGAACCGTTCAGCATAAGAAAGCGGAAAAATCTCTGGAAAGCTTAAAGTCCCTTTCCGCGCCAAGTGCAAAAGTCCTGCGCGATGGCCAGAAAATTGAACTTCCTTCCATCCAGATTGTTCCCGGTGATATTCTGATTCTGGAAGCCGGAGACCTGATTGTAGCAGACGGACGACTTCTGGAAAACTATTCCCTTCAGGTCAATGAAAGTTCACTGACCGGCGAATCCACGAACGTGGATAAGGCGGACGGTATCCTTCATGAAGATTTCGCTTTGGCTGATCGGACGAATATGGTTTATTCCGGCAGTCTGGTTACCTACGGACGTGCCGTCGTTGTAGTTACGGAAACTGGTATGGCTACGGAGATTGGTAAGATTGCGGCTATGATGAACGCAACCAAAGAAAAAAAGACCCCTCTTCAGGTCAGCCTGGACCAATTCAGCCGGAAGCTTGCCATCCTCATTCTGGGAATCTGTATTCTCGTATTTCTGCTAAGTTTATACCGTAAAATGCCGGTACTGGATTCCCTGATGTTCGCCGTGGCACTTGCAGTAGCCGCCATTCCGGAGGCTCTGAGTTCCATCGTAACCATCGTTCAGGCAATGGGAACACAGAAAATGGCGAAAGAACATGCCATTATCAAAGATTTAAAGGCTGTGGAAAGTCTGGGATGTGTATCTGTTATCTGCTCTGATAAAACAGGGACGCTGACTCAGAATAAAATGACCGTTCAAAACATCTACATCAACAACGAAACCCTGACGATCGATGAACTGGATCTGCACCACCAGCTTCACCGTTACCTGCTGTATGATGCAATTCTGACCAATGATTCTACCATCGTTGACGGAAAAGGAATCGGTGATCCCACAGAATTTGCCTTAGTAGAAATGGGACGTAAAATCAAAGTCAGTGACGAACTGCTCCGGGAACTAATGCCGCGTCTGGAAGAGATTCCTTTTGATTCCGACCGGAAACTTATGAGCACGAAATACCAGCTCCACGGGATTCCTACCGTATTGACCAAAGGAGCCTTGGATGTCATGCTTGACCGTACCACACAGATCAGAACCAACGAAGGCATACGTCCCCTTACAGAAAATGACAGAGCAACGATCCTTCAGAAAAATCTGGAATTTTCAGAACAGGGACTGCGCGTTCTTTCTTTCGGGTACAAAGAGGTCACCAATGACTATCGTTTATCACTGGACAATGAAACCGGATTTACCTTCCTTGGATTGATCTCCATGGTGGATCCGCCCCGTGAAGAATCCATACAGGCAGTGGCCGATGCCAGACATGCAGGGATCAAACCGATTATGATTACCGGCGATCATAAAATTACCGCTGCTGCAATTGCCCGACAGATCGGAATTTTCTCAGAGGGTGATCTGGCTGTCACAGGACAGGAACTGGATGCTATGTCCAGGCAGGAGCTTGATGAAAAACTCACCGATATTTCCGTGTATGCAAGAGTTTCACCAGAAAATAAAATTCGTATCGTAGATGCCTGGCAGCAACGAGGGGCTATTACCGCTATGACCGGTGATGGTATCAACGATGCACCCGCACTGAAAAAGGCAGATATCGGTGTTGCCATGGGCATCACCGGGACAGAGGTTTCCAAAGATGCCGCCTCCATGATTCTGACCGATGATAACTTTGCGACAATTGTCAAGGCTGTAGCAAATGGCCGCAATGTATACCGCAATATAAAAAATGCCATAAAGTTTCTTCTTTCCGGTAATATGGCAGGTATCCTGTCCGTTCTATATACTTCACTTGCGGCGCTTCCTGTTCCATTTGCACCGGTTCATCTGCTGTTCATTAACCTGCTGACGGACTCCCTGCCGGCGATTGCCATCGGCATGGAACCTGCAGAAAACGATGTATTATCGGAACCTCCAAGAGATCCCAGAATCGGAATTCTGACCCGCAGCTTTATGCTTTCCATTCTGCTTCAGGGCGGGCTGATTGCCGTCTGTACCATGATTGCTTTCCACCTTGGACTGCGCACCCAAACCGAAGCTCTGGCAAGCACGATGGCATTTTCCACCCTTACACTGGCACGGTTATTCCACGGCTTCAACTGCCGCAGCAGACATAACATCTTTAAGACAAGATTTTCCTCAAACTGGTACAGCATTGCTGCATTTGCCGCAGGCGTTCTGCTGCTGGGTCTGGTTTTATTCGTACCTTTCCTGCAAAGACTGTTTTCCGTTACCGCTTTGACCAGACAGCAGATCGCTATGATCTGCCTGCTGGCTTTCATCCCAACAGTTATCATTCAAATTTTCAAAATCATAAGAGATATAAAAAGTAATTAGCCTATTAAAAAGGAGATACCTACATACCATAGGTATCTCCTTTTACGGTCAGTCCAGCCTCCCTGGCCAACCGCCAAAGTCCATCCACCGCCAAAGATACGGTAGACTCCACATGAATATAATCTGTCACACTGTAGTCAAACAAAATATTTCCCTGTGCAGGGAATTCATCATCGGCATCCCAGAAGAGAAACCGCATGGGAATACATGCAAAGGAATCCACCTGATACCCGGCATCCCCCTGTGGAAGCGGTTTCCCGCCTAATCTCTGCGCCGCCTGATGAAGCAGTTCCAGGTGTCCGCTGAAAGTCATGGCAAACGGCTTCAACACATGCGCTTCAAAGGCGGGAGCAAAGGGGCTGGCATTCTTAACATTCCGAAAAGGAACCCAACGATCCTGAAAACCTGCTTCTCTTTTGGAATACCAGAACAGATTATAGATATTCATCCTTCTCTCTCTTGGTATTTCCTCTGTTCCGGTAAGTCTTTTGATAGAACCATCCTTTTTGCCGATGCAGTATTCCTCACCAAAATATGTAATCCGAAGGCTCTCTTCATCCTCCCTAAGTCCCGGTATCTTCTCCTTCAACTCCTGCAGATTCATCTGCAAAAACCTTTCCCGCCAAAATTCACATAACTTTTCATAATTTGATACTTCCCGTTCAGGCATTTTTCACCATAACCTTTCCATCAACTCTATCTTCATCCCGATCATTTACAGGTTCAGTCAGTTCTTTCGCTGCAGACTCCCCTGCCCTTTTCTCCCATCTGAACATACTGGACTCAACAATATGTTGCGCAGGACTGCCTGATTTCTATAGAAGAAGTGTCATAGCCCCAGATATTGAAACAGGTCTTCACATCCCGGATTTCCATACGGCATTTTGGTCCAAGCACAATCTCTCCTATGGGCTTTGTATCTTCTTCAGAAAACTTCAAATCATAATAAGAGATCAGACGATGATTCTTGTAATAAACTCCGGCAGATGATTTTACGGCTCCATCACATCTCAGGTCTTGCTCTACTGCCGGTACGGCTGTCATACAGATTCTCCACTCCTGTTCTTCTGAAAAAGCGGGATTTTTCATTTCACCCAGGTCAATTTCCGACTCACTGAAAATCATATTTACTATGTCTTCCAATGTTTCTCCCCTATCCCATAGGTATCGCATCTTCTCTGCCTTCTCACAGGCATATCGGTTATGGCGTTTTAAATCATAACAGATTTTCAGATAATGAAGATTCAGATTTTGTTCATCCAATTGCTTCAGATAGCTTTTATAAAATCCAATGGCAACACCTCTTCCATCCATCGCATAAGCACGCCATTGGCTCAAAAGATCCGGATTCTCGGAAAAACAGGCAGCATACAGATTTCTGCTCTCAATAAATTCTTTTTTGCACTTTTGATAGGTTCCAAACAATACATGGTTATGAGGAAGCTTTGCAAAAAACTCCTCATCAATCATATTCTGAATCCACTTTCGTTCCGCATAATCATTGGATTTCTCAATATCAGAAAGGCGAAGGGTTCCCTGTTCAAAGATATCTTTCATCGTTTCCACTGTGCAATAATGATATACAAATTCTGACTCTGCCATACGTTTTCCCTCCTGTTTCCAACGAAAAACAACTCCACTTCTCACCCTATAAGTATTGTATTTTTCGCTGCTTCACTTAGTATGCGCTTAATATCAGAACCCTATAACAACCGATAAAAAGAAAATATCTTACCCATGACATCATCTATTGCTTTGTTTCTTTTTTCGTATAATTATCTTCCATTGTATTATAACACACTTCACGACTGCTATAGCAATCATTTTTCAATGCTTTTTTAACTCTCTTTTCAAGCAAAGAACGATCAGAATAGCGACTAACAGCCAAAGCATTATCTTTCGGGTTAACAGAAAACCAATTACAAATACGAATATACATATCAATACCAAAAATAATATCAATAATAACAACAAGTTGCCGGCCCTCCTTTTATTCATCTGCAAGCTATTGTTTTTTCGATTCTATGGCCACACTCTGGTTTTTCATCTTTCAATTTTAAGTGATAGCTTTCCGGTAAAATCATCCCCTTCAAGAACGATGAAGTTCTCTCCGCTAAACCGACTGTACTCGGCTCTATAGCTTCCAACATAATCATCCATACGGAATTTTCGTTCTCCTTTCAGGGCTTTGTCTTCGGTAAGATCGTGTTTGCTGAAAGCTTCCAGCCAATTGTTTAATACATCTTCAATACCGTCTTTCAGTTTGTTAACCCCACGTTTGATACTGTCTATACCGTCTTCAAATTCCTTTGTGATATACTGGTCCAACTCTATCCCACATCCTGTAACGCTTGTCATCAATATCAATGTAAAAACCACTGCAAGAATCCATTTACGTAACATAATCATTCCTCTCCTTACTTTTTAGATCGCTCAATCCCTCTATCTGGTAATCCCATTGCCACTGTTCGGATTTTGACTTGAACAGATCAGATCTGCACAGAAAAGCAGTATTAGTATCAGACATACTGATACAAGCACTTTTTTCGGTATACGTCTGAACACATGATCAAGAAACGGCGCCAGAAGATAAACGAACAGCATACCGCCGAACCCAAAAGCCAGCAGCCCTTCTGCACAAATTCTTCCATTAAGATTCAGAAAATAGTCACTATAATCCCACCATTTTTTTCCGTCATAAATCTGTTCCAAAAACCATGATATGTAATATTCAATGCACCCACACAGAAGGATGATTGACAAAAATTCTAATAATGGTCTTTTCCGCAGTTTATTCAGGAATACCAAAATCAGGACACTCCCGGAACCATAGATCGGCAGCCAGGGACCATGAAGAAATCCACGGTTTACGAAACTCCCGTCTGTGATCAAATGAAGACCTACTTCCCACAGCCATCCTGCGAGACTCATAGAAAAAAATATCATGACCATAGAGCAAAGGGACTCACTGTTTTTTTCACAATCATCTCCAACTTTTTGTACAGCTGATTTCCATCTTTCTCTTTTTGTCATAATCCTCCTCCGAAATAGTTCCCAGATAGCAAGGATCTGCTGTCATCTTATGAGCGCTCAACTGAATATCATCGACGAATTCCAACAGTTTCTGCTTCGGGACAGAATTTGGGAATACATCCAGATTCTTCCTCGCTTCCCCGGCATATTGATCAATCTTCATTAATGTATACCGGAATCCATCAGAATCACGAATCAATTCCGTTATTCTTTTGTCCGCCAATTCATGATACAGACCCTCTTTTATATTCCTTGCTATTTGCTTCAATTTAGAACCATTCCTGACATGCGAAAATGAGTAAATAACCGGAAGCGTATAATATCCGGACCAAAAATCATTATGAATCGTTTTCCCTGATAAATCATTTGTGACAGCAAAATCCAGCAGATCATCTCTCAGTTGAAACAATAATCCAAATTTCTCAGCAAACTGTTCTATCGCCAAAACCTCACGCTCATCGCATTTTCCTTCATAAGCCCCTGCTCCACATGCTATACCAAACATCGCTGAGGTTTTTCCAATAATATTCTCAATATATTTTTCCTCCGTAATTTCTGTATTATAACGGTTATCAAATTGGCTGACCTCTCCATCACACATCGTTTCCAGTTTATCAAACAAGAAACCATACCATGGCTTATTCTTTAAACCTGTCCGCCTGATCGTAGAAAAAATCATAAAGTCTCCTGCATAAACCGCCATCTCCTTTCCAAACTTTTTCTGTACAGATAATTGACCTCTGCGGATATCGGCCTCATCTATGATATCATCGTGAATCAATGAAGCCGTATGGCAGATTTCGATTACTGCAGCAATCTCTGTGGCATCGACATTTTTGCCTTTCAGCCTTGCACATAAAAGTGTTAAAACAGGCCGAATCTGCTTTCCCTTTGCTTCCAGAACCCAATCCAACATTTTCTGCATAGACTCACTCTTTGACTGACATAAATGTTTCATATGCGCATCTACCATTTGCAACTCCGCTGCAAGTCCCGGTACATCCCCCATATTTACCATAACGATCCTCCTCACATGATTTGGTGCTGCCTGATTTCTCAATTTCTTAGTTTTCAAATAATATCTTCTCTCATAATAGAACGTTATCCTTACATTTCCGTGACTTTCAGGTGAGAGATTTGTCACTTTTTAAAACATCTTCCCCACAGAATTGTCTAAGCGAAACCATCAGAACATGCAAAACAGCCTGGAATACCTCCAGGCTGTTTTGCAATAACACATTTTACTTCTCCAAATTTTAACTATTTTGCCTCAATCCCGGCAGTTTCTATGATAAATTTCACACTGCCATCCATATCTTCATCTAACCCGTCAAATGCAGTATATGCTTTATCTGCATCGGCGACTGCCCTCAGACGGTCCAATACCTTCTGCATATCTTTTTCCATAAGATCTGTTAATTTCTGAATACCTTCTTCATCAAATTTTTTCATCCCCTCCGCAAGTTCTTTGGAACCATCCAGAAGTTTCTTCGTACCGTCCTTCAATTCCGTACTGCCGGCTGCAAGTTTCCCGGTTCCCTCTTTCAATGAAGCGGCTCCACTGGAAAGCTGCTGGATGCCGCTGCTTAATGTTCCGGCTCCCGACTGCAGGGAACGTCCTCCAAAAATCAGAGCATTGGCACCGGAAACTAACTGTGTTGTGCCCGCATTTAACTTAGAATTATTGGCAGTCAATTGACCTGCTCCTGCTTTCAACTGACTGGTACCGTCCTTCAAAGCAGCTGCTCCTGCCGCAAGCCTGGCAACCCCGTCTCCCAGTGCTGCAGCACCATCCTCCAGAGATCCGATTCCGGTATTCAGATTCTTCACCCCATCGGTTAATACCTGTGCACCACCATTCAATTTGGCATTGCTGCTGCAAAGTTTCTCGCTGCCGGCTTTCAATTGACCGACTGCCCCCTGCAATTCTCCTGCCATTGCAGAGAAGCCTTTTAATGGTGCAGCAGAAGCTTTGAGCGTCGTTAAACCTGAGGATAAATCTGCCGCCCCATCGGCTGCACTCTGTGCTCCGTCCACCAATTGACCGATCTGAGCCTGCACTGCATTCATATCCATCTGATCCACACCGGCCTTTACCTGCACCAATCCGGACTGAACCTGATTCAAGGTATCGACAACCGCAGAATTATCCGGAATATTGCCGGATACGTCTACGGAAACAGAAGTCTGTACCGGAACAGAAATCCCCTGCAGATTTGCCAATACAACTGCCTGCTCTTCCGGTGAAACACCTGCAGCTTCCAGTGCTGCCCTTACATTTTCTGTCTGCTGTGCCGTAGCCGCTCCATTCACAGCCGCATTTTCTGCTTCCACCGCCTGCTGCGCCTGTGAAGAAGCTGACTGATTGACTGCACCTGTATCCACCGTATATCCACTTAACGCAGCGGCAGCATTCCCTACCAGACCTTGTGCAGTTCCTACTGCTCCGCTAAATTCTGCCACACGGTTCTGTAAACCTGCAGCTGCATTTTTCGCCTGATTCGCTCCTGCCTTCAGATCATCAGCGCCGCGGATCATCTGATCAGCGCCTGTTATCAAAGCATCCATTGCGGCAGGAAGCTGCTCTGCCTGCCCCAATTTCTGCTGCAGCTCACGATCCAGTGCTGTGATGCCGTCTTTCAGATCTGCTGCCCCGTCTGTATACATCTTGACGCTGCTTTGCAAAGTACCTGCACCCGCCTGAAGCTGCTGCCCACCCTGTACCAGAGCTGCAATTCCATCTGTCAATGCTGCTTTTTTACTGTTCAAAGTATCAATTCCGGATTTCAAACTTCCGGCTCCCTGATCTGCCTGCAAAATTCCGCCGGCAAGTGTGGAAGCTCCATCCGTATAGGACTTCACCCCGGACCGTAGCTCACCTGCTCCGCCCCCAAGAGTATTCATACCATTTACCAACTGGTTAATTCCGTTAAGCAATTCCCCTTTTTTGTTGTTCATGGTATCAATCCCGGCTTTTAATTGTCCGGCTCCCTGATCCGCACTTTTTAAACCATCCGCAAATGTAACGGCAGAAGTATCCAACTTTTCAATTCCGTCCTGAAGTTCCTTGCTTCCATTGACCAGTGCTTCAGAAGAATCTGCCAATTTATCCATGCTTTCCTTCAAATCATCCAGACTGTCAATCTCTCCAAGCCCTAGCTCCTCAAGGGTGCCGGTTGTTGCTACTGTAGCGGTAAGCGACAGGGAAAAATCCTCAACATCGGCTGTAATCTCCACATAATCCGGAACTTCTTTTTCTTTCAGTTCTTCAATATCAGAAAGCTGCAGACTTTCTCCCAGTCCCGGAAATCCGATTCCCATCACGATCTCATTCTTTCCGTCTGAGATCACCTTACCATTCTTTACTTCTACATTCGTAAATTTCTCTGCCGGAAGAATCATACCGGTCACCATCAGAAACGGGGTATAGATTTTTTCCTTTTTTCCGTCAATCTCCACGGTCTGATCTGCATGATTTTCGTAATCAATACGAATCTTCACTTTTCCGCTCTTTCCTGCCAGTTTGGACGGTTCAATCTTTTTGCCGTCCAGATAGTACGTCATTTTTACAGATACCGGCAGTTCCTCCTGGGTCTCTCCCTGATAATAGATATCTTTCCCATCTGCATCCCAGATAAGGGTTCCGTCACTGTTCTTTTTAAATGTTTCCTCTCCTTTTACGTTCTGTATGTTCTCCAGGTCGCTTTTATCCGTCAGAGAAGATTCTTTCTCTGTGTTTTTCAGCCAGTTGCTGACAATTACCTTCTGTGTCTTACCACTTTCATCGGCCGTTACATAGACGGTCTGCTCTTTTTCCGGCACAGCGCCGTATACGCTGGTTACCGGTAAACTAATTGACAGCATCGCTGCCATACCTGCCATCATCGCCTGAACATGTTTTTTCTTCATCGCAAATCAATCCTCCTGTTTTTATATATGAAAGTCTTTACTGGTTTTACAAATCATACCATCAAACAACCAATACATCGCCGGCAGGAACAAAAGCACGGCACACATACTGATCAACGCGCCTCTTGCCATCAGCAGACAAAGGGAACTGATCATATCAATCTTGGAATAGATCCCCACGCCAAACGTAGCCGCAAAGAAACTGAATGCAGATACCATAACAGGACGCATACTGCTTTGGTGTGCAATTTGAATGGATTCTCTCTTGCTCTTTCCTTCCCCGCGTTCTTTTTCATATCTGCTGGTCATCAAGATCGCATAATCTACCGTTGCTCCTAACTGAATGGTTCCGATTACAATGGATGCGATAAACGGAAGTTCAGTTCCCGTCAGATAGGGAATACCCATGTTGATAAAAATTGCCCCCTCAATTACCAACACCAAAATCACCGGAAGCGAGATGGATTTGAATACGAACAGGATAATAACGAATACAGCCAATATAGACACGGAACTTACTACATTGAAATCATGGTTCGTAATCTCAATCAAATCCTTTGTACACGGAGCTTCTCCTACCAGCATTCCGCTTGGATCATACTTCTTCAAGATTCCGTTTAATTCGTCCAGCTGTTCATTCACCTCATCGGAAGCTACCAGATATTCGTTCATAATCAACATCAATTCATAATTTTCACTCTCCCGAACCTCCTTGATGTCTTCCGGTATCATACTCTGGGGAAAAGACGGCCCTATGATACTTTCCAGACCAAGCACCTGCTTGATACCATCTACCTGCTCCATCTCATCGATCATGGCATATTTTTCTTTTTCGGAAATCTCCTGATCCAACAGGATCATATGGGCGGCTCCCATCTCGTATTCTTCCTGAAGCTTTGTATTTGCCATGATACTTTCCAGATCTTCCGGCAAGGTAGTATCCAGATTATAATACACCTCAGTGTTTGCCTGAAAATATGCAAACGGAACAAACAACACCAAGAATAAAACTGCAAAAAACACGTGATGCTTTACCACGAAATCAGAAACCTTGGGAAAATCCGGAATCAACTGACGATGCTTCGTCTTTTCCAACGCTTTATCGAAAATCATGATCATGGAAGGAAGTACGGTTACACAGCAGATAACACCGAAAACAACGCCTTTCGTCATGACAATGCCCAAATCCATGCCCAGCGTAAAACTCATAAAGCACAGAGCGATAAATCCGGCAATTGTGGTGATGGAACTCCCCACCACTGATTTGATCGTAGCTGCAATCGCCTGCGCCATTGCCTCCTGATGATCTTCTTTCTGTACTTCCAGTTGCTCCTGATAACTGTGCCACAGGAAGATCGAATAATCCATAGTAACGCCAAGCTGCAGTACCGCACTTAAGGCTTTCGTAATATAAGAGATCTCTCCGGTCAGGAAATTAGTTCCCATATTATAGAGAATCGCAACACCGATACTGAGCAGGAATAAAAGCGGAATCAAATAAGATTCCATGGTCAGCGCCAAAACAATGGAAGAAAGAATTACCGCAATCACTACATAGATTACAACTTCCGATTCCGCCAGATTTTTGGTGTCCGTCACGATTGCTGACATCCCGCTTAAGAAGCACTGTTTTCCTGCCAGATCCCGTATATCCTCAATGGCAGCCATCGTCTCATCTGCCGAGGTCGTGGTTTCAAAAATAATAAACATCATGGTGGAATGATCCGAGTTAAATGCCGACCGGATCTTTTCCGGAAGCATCTCCATCGGAATACTCAAATCAGCAAAACTATCATACCAGACCACCTTGGATACATGATCCACTGCTTCTATCCGTGTTTTTAATGATGCCACATCTTTGTTCTCCATCCCTTCACAGAGAAACATCGAATAGGCCCCGGTTCCGAATTCCTCCACCAGGATATCCTGCCCCTTCATCGTCTCAATATCATCCGGCAGATAATACAGGATATCATAATTCACCCTGGTATTGATGTAACCGATTGTTGCCGGAATCAACAGCACAAGACTGATAATAAAAATCGGAATCCGTAATTTTACAATCTTCCTTCCCAGTTTTATCATGTTGCTTCCTCCCTTTTCCATTTCAATTCATTTATGACCATTGGTCATTTAATGTTATACATCAAAATTGACCATTAGTCAATATCTTATATGCAAATTTTTGACTGATAGTCATTTTTATTTTTATGCATTTTGTTAAATTTTTAGAACTGCCGCTATTTCCATTTGACTTTTATGGAAATTTCTTTCTATAATAGACGTTATAAACGACAGGTAATAAGCGATTGCGAAAGGAGACCGGCTCTCATGGGAAAAATAGATCATAACAAACAACAAAAAAGGGATTCCCTGTTGGAATCCGCTTTTTCTCTCTTTATTGATAATGGGTTCAGCAAAACCTCTATCTCTGACATCGTCAGTCATGCCGGTGTGGCAAAAGGAACCTTCTACCTGTATTTTAAAGATAAATATGATATCCGAAATCATCTGATTGCCCATAAGGCCAGTCAGGTCTTTCAGGCAGCCTATACGGAACTGCAGTCCCATCCTGAGCTGACTGATTTTGAGGAACAGGTACTTTTTATCATCGACCATATCCTGAACCAGCTTGCTTCAAATCTCAGTCTGGTCATGCTCTTATCCAAGCATCTGAGCTGGGGTTTTTTTAAGAACTCCCTGTTCTTCACTCCCGGAAAGGACACGCCTGCAATCTATACCATCTATGATTCCCTTCTCTCAAAATCAGGATGCACTTACCGCTCACCGGAGCTTATGATGTATACCATTCTGGAAGTTGTGAGCGGAACCAGTTATAATGCAATTCTATACCGGCAGCCGGTTCCATTGGATGAATTAAAACCTCATCTGTATGAAACAGTAAAAGGAATTTTCCGGCAGTATCGTGTGGAAACCGAATAAAAGAATTGTTTTAAAACGCAGAATCAATCAATACCTTTGTATATTCCTGCCGGGGATTCCTGATTATATGATCTGGTATCCCTTCTTCAACGATACTTCCCTGATACATCACCAAAACTCTGTCACAAAGCTTCTGTACCAATGCAAGGTCATGGCAGATCAGCAAAAGTGATACTCCCATCTCCTTCTGTAATTTTCTAAGCAGCTCCACAATCTGCGCCTGAACGGTAACATCCAATGCACTGGTAGCCTCATCACAAATAATCAACTGCGGATTTACAGCCAGCGCTCTGGCAATTGCCGCTCTCTGACACTCTCCTCCGCTCACCTGATGGGGATAACGGTTTGCAAGCTCCGGATTCAGTTCTACCATCTTCAAAAGTTCCAACATTTTCTTTATTGCTTCTCCTCTTTTCATTCCCAGGTTTCTCATACCTTCCATGATTCCGTCTCCCAGCGTACAGCGGGGATCAAAAGAGTCCTGAGGGGTCTGAAATACCATCTGAATCCGTCCATGAATCTCCTTTAATTGTTTTCTTTTTGCAGTTAAGATCTCCTCACCGTTCAAAAGAATGCTCCCCGAATCCGGTTTCATCAGACAGGTAATAAGCTTTGCCGCGGTACTTTTTCCGCAGCCGCTCTCTCCCACAAGTCCCAGGCACTCTCCCTTCTCCACTTTAAAACTGATCCTGTTTACCGCCGCAAAAGCCACTTTATTCTTATAAAATACTTTTTTCAGGTCTTTCACTTCCAAAATCGTCTGCATGTTCTTATCCCCTGTCCATCCGCAGTACTGCGCCGATTAATTGCCTGGTATACGGTTCCTGGGGATGATATAATACCTCTTCTTTCGTTCCGTATTCCACCAGTTTTCCCTGATACAGGACAGCTATCTGATCCGCCATGTATTCCACAACTCCGATATTATGGGTTACAATGGCGATACCGGTTCCAAACAGTTCCCGCAGCTTCACCATTTCGCGCACTACCTGCGCCTGGACGGTAACATCCAGAGCACTGGTTGGTTCATCTGCAAAAAGAAGATCCGGGTTCATAATCATAGCCATCATAATCCCCACACGTTGATTCATTCCCCCCGACAGTTCGAAAGGGTAGCTTTTCAAAATCCGCTCTCCATCCCTTAGCTTCATCTTTTCAAAGAGTTCCAGAGCACGCCTGCGGACTTCGAAGCGGCTGATTTTCTCATGTTGGAGAACACTTTCATACAACTGCTCTTCAATCCTCCGGATCGGACAGAGCGATGCACCGGTATTCTGGAAAATCATTCCCATACCTGGCCCCCGCATCTTTCGTAACTCTTCCCCCTTTGCCTCAAGGACATTTTTACCTCTGTAATAAATGTCTCCGCGGGTGACAGCACCGTTTTTTCCCAACAGCCCCATGGCCGCCTTAATCACTGTACTTTTCCCGCTTCCGGATTCTCCTACGATTCCCAATATCTCTCCCGGCTGCATCTGCAATGTCACGTCATGAACCACTGGTGTTCCGGCGTAACTGATTTCCACATGCTGTATGTCAAGCAATGGCTGTCCCATATCTTTTCTTCCTCTTATTCGTAATCCAGATCTGCCGTAAGCTCATAATAATCTGACGGATGTGATTCAAATCCTGCCACATTGCTTTTCATAACAAAGGACATCTTCAGATGCGAAGCAAAGATAAATCCGCAGTCATCCAGAATCAACTGCTGCATCTGCACCGCCAGCTCTCCACGCTTTTCCGGATCAAATTCTGCATGAAGCCTGGTTTCCAGTTCTTCCAGTTCTTCGTTATAATACTTTCCTCTGTTCTTCGCTGAATCCTTCAGACAATGTGTCGTAAAGAAATACTCCGGATCTCCGGTCGGCGCCGTAACAAAGGCACTGGCGTAGATATCCCAGTCACCTTTTTCCAGAAAATCCTTGGTATTTTCCGTATTGTTTACCTTTACCTCGATACCGATTTCTTTCAATGCAGCCTGTGCGGCTTCAGCCAAAAGGGGAAGTTCCTGCCGTCCCGGATAAGTCAGCCAGCGAATCATCAGATTCTGTCCATCTTTATCCACATAGCCGTCTCCATCGGTATCTTCCCAGCCAGCTTCCTTCAGCAGTTCCTTTGCCTCCTCCGGATCATACCCGAAAGCAGTCACGGAAGCGTTTCCGAATGTGAAATTATCCGGAAAAGCACCAACTGCCGGAGTTCCGTTTCCACTCAAAAGATTTTTTGTAAAGCCTTCCTTGTCAATGCCCATGGCAATTGCTTTTCTGACATTGTCCTCCTGAAGCGCCAAAGTCTCATAATTCAACTGTGCAAAAAAGACCCTGGACGTATCGGCAGAGCTTACCTTGTAATCGCTGTTATCCTGGAAGAGCGTAAGACTGGCATAGGGAAGTCCCTGAACCGCATCAAGTTCACCGGACTGCATCGCCATGGTCAACGTATCTCCGTCAACGATTTCTTTTATCTGGACTTTATCCATCTTCACTTCCCCGCCCCAGTAATTTGGATTCTTTTCCAGATCAATCTCTGTGTCGGTGACTTTAACAGCCACAAAAGGACCGGTTCCGGCAACATTTTTATCTTCCTGCACACCGTATTCCATATCAATGATTGCTCCGTAAGGATCGCTGAGGTAATTCAATAATGCCGGTACTTTTTCTTCCGAAATAATGGTCACATCCTGACCTTCCGCAGTGATTTCTTTTATTTTCAAATCTCCCGGTGCGCGGTCATGGACTGCAACCAAATCTTCCAGACATTCCTTTACTGCCTGTCCGTCAAGGACACGACCGCTGGAAAATGTAATATTTTCTTTCAATGTGATTTTTACCGTATACTCATCCATCTGTTCATAGCTGTCCGCCAGCCATGGCTCCAACTCCATGTGCTCATTAAGTTTAAAAAGTGTCTCACCCACCCCATAGCGGACCGCGGACCATCCGGAATAATCCTCGTGGGGATTCAGACCTGTATTTCCCATCTCCACTCCATAAGCAGTAGTACCGTAACGAAATACCTTCTCACCATCTGAAGCTTTGTTCTCTGTGGTTGATTTTGTACCCGCTGCATTGGATGAGTCTTTGCAGCCTGCCAAAACTTGGGCAAACATTGCTGCTGTCAACAAAATTACTGCTGATTTTCTTTTCATTAGAATCTCCTTCTTCTATCTGCTCTTTTCTGTCTCGGATCCAATATATCACGTACCGTATCCCCCAACAGATTAAATAACATAACCGTCATAAAGATTGCAAATCCCGGTGCCAGAATTACCCAGGGAGATGTCTGCAGCATACTTCTGCCGCTGCTCATCATGGAACCCCATTCTGCAATGGGCGGCATTGCGCCAAGCCCCAGGAAAGAAAGTCCGGCAATCTCCATCATCATAGTTCCGATATCCAGAACTGCCGTAACAATAACTGGTCCTGCTATATTCGGCAGGATGTGCTTAATCATTATTTTGCCTGTACCGGAACCGGAAAGCTTCGCCGCCGCTATATAAGGCATATCTTTCATCGTCATAACCTGACTTCTGGCGATTCTTGCAAATTTGGGCCATGAAATACACGCCAGTGCTACTACTGCATTCATAACACCACCTCCCAAAACCCCAGCAACTGCGATTGCAAATACCATCCCCGGAAATGCCAGAAAAATATCTGAGATACGCATAATCACTGAATCTGTCGTTCCGCCGTGATATCCACAGAAAACCCCGACTGCCGTTCCCACAACGGTTATGATAATAACAAGCAACAGGGAAGAATAGATCGTTGTCCGGGAACCCATAATAACCCTGGACAACAGATCTCTGCCAAATCGATCTGTTCCCAGAAGATGGACACTGTCCGGCGGCTGCAGTGCATGGTTCAGATCCTGAACATAAGGGTCAAAGGGAACCAGAAATGGTGCGCATGCTGCACCCACTAATAACAACAGCACCAATGTGGATAAAATGATAAATTTAAACTTTGTACCGTCTTTTACAATCTTTTGTTTCCGTGCCGTAGCTTTCTTCTCTGTCATCATGCGTCCTCCTGCCCCAAACGGATTCTCGGATCCAGATAATGATAGATCACATCCGTAACCAGATTGATCAGCACATAAATAACCGCCATCCAGATTACGTACGCCTGAATGACCGGATAGTCACGCATGGTGATGGCATCCACTGCCATCTTCCCTACACCATCCCACATAAAAATGGACTCGACGATTGCCGTTCCTCCAAGCAGAGAACCGACGGACAGTGTCAGCAAGGTTACGATGGTCAGCATGGATGCTTTCAGTACGCTGAAATATAGAATTCTCTTTTCCCGGATTCCCCGTGCCCTTGCCCCAAGTACATAATCTTTATCCATCTCCTCCAGAACCGCAGCCCTGACCTGTCTGGTATATTTGGATGCCATGGAAAGCACAAGGGTAAGCGTTGGTAAAATCACACTTTTCCACCCCTGTGAATTTCCCATAACCGGAAACCACCCCAGTTTCAAAGCAAAAAAATAGATCAGCAGCAAGGATACAAAAAAATTAGGAAGTGAATTTCCGATGAAACTAAAAAAACGAATCAGATAATCCACAAAACGATTCTGCCTGACGGCAGCCAGAATTCCCAATGGAACGGAAATCAATACCGTTACAAAAATTGATGTAAGGGTCAGATAAATCGTGGCCGGCAGCTTTGAGACAAAGGCAGAATATACCGGCTCTCCGGATACATAGGATTTTCCCATATCACCGCTTAATACGTTCTGCAGCCAAACCGCATACTGTACCAGCAAAGGCCGGTCCAGCCCAAGTTCCCGCCGTGCCTGTTCCTTTGCTTCCTCAGACAATACTCCTCCTGTATTTGCTTCCATCACATCAATCGCGTCTGCGGCTGCAGTATGCATCAATAGAAAGGAAAGCAGTGTGATTCCTATCAGAATCGGTATCAGCTGAAGAAACCTTCTCACAATGTATTTCTTCATCTCTCTTTTTTATCCTGCCTCTTCTTTCCGCAGATCAGAAACATCGGTGTAGGATTATAAAATTCATCCTTCTCCTGATAAATTCTGCCGCTGATTCCAAGATCAATGGTAAATGAGGTAATACCGATTTTTCCCAGAATCTCCAGATCCCACGCCGGACGGACATATGAACTGATGGGAAGCTGTCTCTTGATTTCTTCACATTCCTGCATCATCTCATCACCAATCTGATGATGTGCATGATTGTCCGGAAGTTCTGTGGTATCTGCAAAATCACTGCCTCCGTAATTTGCATCCAGATTCAGCAGTATTCCGCCCTCCTTCAAAACTCTTACCCATTCTGCATATGCCTTGTCTGCCTCCGGCAGCGTCCAGGTAAGGTTTCGGGAAATGACAAGATCAAATTCTTCATCTGCATAGTCCAGATGCTCCGCATCCATTACCTGAAACTTACAATCTGCTCTTTCCTCTGCCGCCAATACTTTTGCATATCCGATCATATCCGGTGTCAAATCAATTCCGGTTACCTGATGGCCTTCTCTGGCAAGAAGAATACTGAAAAATCCTGTCCCACACCCTACGTCCAAAACTTTCAACCTTTTCTGCTTCGGCAGATATGCCGTTATCTCCGTCAGCCATCTCTTTGTCAGCCTGCTGTGAAGCTCCGCCCTGCGTTGCTCCAGAAAACCCGCACTCCGCTTCGTCCAGTAAGATGTGATACGTTCTTTTCGATCGTCTTGTTCGTAACAGATCTGACCATAAGCAATGATCGGCCCGTCTTTGAGCACCTGAAGACTCCCGGTCTGATACAAGATAACTCCGTTACACTCACAGCGGCAGACTTCCCGCACCTTTCCCTCGTAATCTTTCACACATCCAAGAACTTCCCCGGCAGCAATCAGATCCCCAACTTTTTTCTGCGGATACCAAAGCCCCGAAACGCTGGCAGCCTGATACCGGACTTCCCGGACATCTAACGGATAATATTTGTGATGATCCTGTTTCTGTCTGTAAATGCCAAGAAAACTTAATACATTGCGGATATCCCGCTTCGTAGACTCTACCTCTTCCATCGTCCGGCTTCCCATACCGCCGCGCTCAATCAAGATACTTGGAATCCCGCAGGATGCTGCATAATTATAAGAACCGCCCGATGCCACTTCCGACTTCACCATATAGGGAACATCCACCTGCTCCGCCATCTTTCTGGACATGGCAGCCACTTCAGGCGCTGCTTTTCCCGCATAATAAACGTAAGGAGTCAATTGCTCATAATCATCCCCGCTGTGAAGATCTATATAATAATCTGCTTTGGAATGCAGTTCCCTTGTCACGGCGTCTGCCAGACGCTCCATCTTTGTACCTTCTTTTCTGCCGGGAAATTCACGGTTCAGATTTTTCCCGTCCTCCGGGCAGATACTTCCTGCCCGCTGTTCAAACTCCTCACGGCAGATTACTTTTACCAATATGACCGTACCTTCTGTCTTCTCAGGTCTCAATTCCTCCGCAAGTTCAACCGCAGATTGGATTCCCACATACTCTCCTGCATGTATTCCCGCTGTAATCAGCACAGTTTTTCCAGGTTTCACCCCGCAGATCACCGTCACCGGAAGAAGAAATTCCTCCTCCCCCAGGCTTAAAGTACCATGGATCCGCTCTCCATGATTTACTTTCAGATTTCCCAAAATAAACGGCGATTCTCTGCCCTCTTCACAAAACTTCAGATCTGCTCCTGACATTTCTTTCTCCTGACTCCCATATTTTCTCATATGCGTAATGCTCCCGCACCCGCTATTGACAGGCTTTCCTCGCTGCCACCATAAACATTGGCGTGGACTGATAATTCAACTTCTCTTCCGTGCTCCAGACTTTTTTCCAGATATCCCGATCCGTTGTGATATTGGCGAAACCGATCTTTTTCAATATTTTCTCGTCCCATTCCGGTCTTTGAATCGCAGAAAGGGGAACCTGCAAGGCAATCTGTTCCATCCGTTCAATATCTGTACATAGATAATGGTCATCCAGATTTTTGCTTTCTACGTTCTTACGATCATTTTCATAGGCTTCCCGCTTTCCCTCATCGTACAAATATCCATACCAGTTGGCGTCAAAATTCAACAACGTTCCTCCCGGTTTTAATACCCGGTACCATTCACCATACGCCTTTTCCGGTTCTTCCAGATTCCATGTGAGATTTCTGGAAATCACAACGTCAAAGACTCCGTCCCCAAACGTCAGATGCTGCGCATCCATCTTTTGAAATTGAATGCTTTCACAGAGTTTTGCAGTATTTTTCATTGCTTTTTCCAACATTTCCTGCGTATAATCCACTGCATCCACACGGTAACCATCTCCTGCCAGAATCATCGGAAAGAATCCCGGACCTGTACCGATATCCAGAATTTTCAACTGCTCCTTCGGTTTATCCGGAAATTGTTCTTTCAGCACCTGCAGCCACACTTTCTTTTGTATGCCCTGTAATTCCTTCTGGTTCACTTCAGAATAACCTTCTGTCCGTGTACTCCAGTAAGACTCGATCTCCTGTAATAATTCGCTCATATCACTGACACTCCTTTACCATCATTCCAAATGATAAATATACGATTTTACTTTATCAAAATCCCAAAAGTGCCGCAAGCCCCCCAGGGGGATGTTACTGTTCACACTGTCACCAGCAACAGCAGCCGCCAGTGCTGCATCTTCTTCCATGAACAAAACCGTTACTTTCTTCATCTTTGGATTTTCCATGTCCGAATTCCCGCATCCTGCAAACATACTTACAAGCAAAGCTTCCACACATAAGACGCTCACAAACTTCTTTTTCACCTGTATTTTTTTCCTTCACTTCTTTCCCTCACTATATCGAATCTTATACAACTGCACAAGCCGCCTGGGGGGTTATGTTTTCAGCTTTTTTAAAGTTCTGTTTTCATCTGCAATACTGCCTTTTCCGTTTCCATTCAATCCCCCATCCCCCCATAAACATATTTTATAAGCAAAATAGAGCCTCCGGAAAAATTCTCCGGAGACTTTATTTTTATCTACTCTATTGTATTTTCCCACAAAACTGTATATACTAAATAAGACTACTGAAAAAAGAAAGGAATTACCCTATGAAATTTATATATCCGGCAATCTTTCGAAAAACAGAATCCGGAACCTTCAAAGCTTTTTTCCCGGATCTGGAATGCTGCTATGCAGAGGGCGACACCCTCGATGAAGCCATTGACAACGCCAACGCAGCCGCCTACGACTGGCTCTCTTTAGAACTTTCCGAGGAAGATGGGCTTCTTCCTTCCATTTCCGATGAGAGCGACATGCCGCTCCAGGAAGGGGATATTGTAAGGAATATCGCTGTGAATATCCGATTCACAGATGGATGGGACGAGTGACCGGTTCTCTGTCGGCACTCCACAGTTCTCATCTTCAAAATCCCGAATACATTTACAATCTTTCCATAAGTTTTATAAATTCCGGCTCCTTCCGGATAAAATCAAGTGACTCATCTCTTTCAAAGGCTGCTTTCAACATAGGCTTTACCCTTTCCACAGGATTCTCCGTCTGAAACTTCATATGCGCATATAACCGGAATGTTTCTGTCCTGTCTTCCTGCATTCCAGAAAGCATCTGAGTCAGAAGCTGCACTGTTTTCTTCTTATCTTTCATCTCCACTGCAACAGCAAATTCCGCATTGCTTTCTATATATTTTCCCAGATGAAACTGCTTCGCTGTCATTTTTGACAGTTCTGCAAAATACATTGCATCTTCGAACTGTCTCTCCCCGCATTTCATCTGACTAAGCTGCGTAAGATTCATGACCAGATGGTTTGCATTTTGATAGACCATAGATTCACAGATCTCATACGCTTTTTTCAGTTCTCCCTGCGCAAGGTAAAGATTCGCCTGCGGTAACCGTTTATCAATGCCAAGCGGCGGCACTTTGTCCAACAGATTTTGTGCCTCCTCATAAGTACCATCCGTGATCGCTTTCTGACATAGCATAATAAGCGCTGGATTTGCCGCATCCTGCTCACTGCAAAGCGCCACCGCCTCAAACCAGGAATTGATCTGTTTTTCATATTTTTCGCTCTCTTCCAACTCCTGAATGGGCAGATAAAAATTCATGATTTGTGCCAAGGAAAACATCAGCTTATTACAATTGGGATATTCTTTCACCATGGCCTTTGAGGTTTCAAATGCATGTACATACCCTTTCTCTGTAACTTCTGCGGTAATGGATTCCACAATGCGATTGATTTCTTCATCCGTGATCTCCTCGCGGAAGGACACTAATGTATCTACATCCGTCTTCAGAATTCTTGCCAAAGGAGCGAGCAATGTAATATCCGGAGTAGAAACACCATTCTCCCATTTGTTCACTGCCGGAGCAGTAACTCCGAGAAAATTAGCAACTTCCTCCTGAGTTAAATTCTGTTCTTTCCGATACCTTCTGATTATTTCTCCAATCCTCATATTCTCATCTCCATTCTTGTACTGCAAAGGCCCTTGCTGTTTTTATCATAGCAAAGACCCTTCAAAAGCACAACTGAACGATTTTCATCTTTCCTTCACAAAACTTAACGATTGGTTATGTTTCAGTTTCCGGACATACCAATCTACGCTGCCAGATCCCGTCTCTTATAAATTTCAGCCGCTGATACGGCCGTCACAACCGTCACTAGGATACCGATTCCGACCATACGCTTACTTACTGTTCCGGTTGTAAAAATATCTGCTGCATTAGAATAATAATAAGGCGTAACATATTTCAATTTTTCAATATCCGGTACAATCCGGCACATCATGTCCATAAGATAGAATAATACTGCCAAACCCAATCCCGCACCGATCTGCTTCTTTTTACAGACGGAGGAAATAAGAAAACAGATACTTCCCACCTCTATCTGCATCAGTAATTGTGCACCATGATACAAAAGATATTCCTCTGTTGGCGGTACCTCTCCGGCAATTGCAAAACCTGGTAATTCCCACAAAATACAGATGATCTGAAACAGCACGATTAATGCCGCCATGGAAGCATATTTCCACCAGACAATCTGTGTTCTTCTCCAAGGCAAGGTATACAGAAACTCCGAAGTATGTCCCTCTTCTTCTTTAGACAGCATCACTGCTCCCGTCATTGCCGCAAACATCGCTCCCCCGATTGCAAAGATCAGAGCAATTTCCGTTGCATAGAAGCCTTCCATCGTGCTGATACTTAAGCGGTCAAGTCCCAGAGCTGCGGAAAAACTTCCCATCTGTGCATATACATCCGCCATTTGATCCATTGTATCCTTCAGACTGCCAAACAGCAAAAGACATCCAAAACAACTAAACCCGATACAGCAAGACCAGATAAGCAGTGCCTTGAGATTCATCTTCATTTCGTGCTTCAGTAATGTCATCTCTGTCCCTCCGTTTCGTAATAATGCAGAAAAAGTTCCTCCATAGAAAGTTCTTCAATCAATACATCATCCACCTGCTGCTGATCCAATTGTTTTATTAAATTCCGTATTTCACCGGAATAAGAAAATACTTCTTCTCTTCCATCCTTCCACACCTTAACACGGCGGACACCGGATTTCAGCAGATTCTCCACCGAGTCCACTTTGATCAGTTTTCCTTCTCTAATAATTGCAGCATTTTGGCAATACCGCTTTACCTCAGATAGTACATGTGAGGATAAAAAAACAGTCGTTCCTTCCGCATGAGATTCCAGAATCAGTTGAAAAAATGCTTCCTGCATCAGCGGATCTAAACCGGAAGTAGGTTCGTCCAGAATCAGCAGCTTTGGTTTATGCTGCATCGCGCATACGATACTGACTTTTTTTCGATTTCCCAAAGAAAGCTCTGAAATTCTTTTCTCCCGATCCACCTCCAACCGCTCACATATTCTCGCTGCCTCTCTCTCACAATTCCTATTTCTCGCCTGAGCTGCAAACCGGATGACATCCTTTACTTTCATGGATGGATAAAACATGGCTTCCGAAGGCATATAGCCCACCTTTTGGAGAATCTCCCGCGACTGCTTCTCAACATTCATAGAAAGCAGCTTGATCTCTCCGTTCTGAAAATGAAGCATCCCCAACATGCATCGTATGGTCGTAGATTTTCCTGCCCCGTTTGGTCCCAGGAACCCAAAGATGTCCCCTTCGGGAACAGACAGCGAAATTTGACTGACTCCGCGGTTTTTACCATATGTCTTTGTTAACCCCTTGATTTCGATTGCCTGTCTGCATTCATTCATCTTGTTCTCTCCTCTTATACTCTGTCAACATACCGTTGAGTCTTTCTGTGTCAATCATTCGTTTTATTTTATTGTTCAAATAAATACATACGTAACTGAAAAAAACAAATACAAAGAACATGGCTGTGACCCGCAGATTCCGCTCAAACCAGCGAAATCCGAAAGATACTGCCGTATAGATACAAGTACAGCAAAGGATTCCAAAAACTTCCTTTTTTCCAAGCCGCTCTGCCTCATCAAAATTATGAAAGACATAGTTCTGCAGATACCCCATGATATAGCTGGTCAATACCATTTCAACCATATAGAGAATACTTGCCGAATAAACATTCCGCCATAAGAGATACACACAATAAAACACCAGCAGACAGAAAAAATAGAGACATGCCTTATACTCGATAACAATCTCGTTACTTAAATATTTTCGTAATCTATTCCACATCCGATGCTCCTCCTTTCAGAATCTGCCTTAACTCTTTGGCATACTTTCTGGAAATCATAACCTGTTCTCCGTTTTCCATCGTTGCACGAATCCGGTTACACGGCTCACTTTTCAGATACCTGATTTTGCAGATATTTAAGATCATTGATTTTGAGCACCGGAAAAACCCCCTCTTTCCAAAACACACGGACAATGCTCTCAGGCTTTCCGAAACCCTTGCCACCTTATCCTCCAGATACGCGTAGGTTACTCCATCCACAGTTTCCAGATAATAGATATGCTCCGGGCGAAGCAGCATTATCTGTCCTTCCCAGGAAGCATGGATTTTCGGTTCTGTTCCCTCCACAATTTCTTTAATGACCTCGATCTGTTCTGTCATATGATGATACCGGACAATGACTGCTTCGTCACCTTCCGATATTTGCTCCAATATTAATTCCATCCCGGCTGCTGCTACTCCTTCCATCAGAATATTTTCACAATTACTTTCTGCAAGATATCTCCATGATAACATATTTCTATTTCTGTGCAATAGTTCTGACTTCAGGATGCACTTTTTGATTTGTAAGTTGCAGATAAATTCCATTGCCATATCAACACATATCTTCTATAAAGAATGTATTGCCGATGACTTAGAGGAATCTTTTAAACATATTCAGGAAAAGTGGGCTTTCCAGCCGGATGGAAGGCTATCCTTATACTGAAAAAGCACTACCGCTTTTGCGATAATGCTTTCTTATTATCCTTATTTACTCCAATGTTCTTCCAAATAAGGTTCTATCATTCCAAGCACTCTTTCTGCCTTTTCAATCTGTTCTATAGCCTGATCCTTTGATATAATGATAGAATGTTTACTGGAATCAAATTCTGCCAGTGCTGTAACAGAACGAAGTCCATGGAAAATTGCATAATAGGAGCAATTAACAGAAGCCCTTGAACCGGCCTTCCTTCATAAGCAGCTGTGCAGTTTCCAAATCCTCTTTTGCCGACCGGAAACGATATTTTGATAAATCAATCATGCTGCCTTCCATAAAACGATTCCCTCCTTATTCACGTTCTTATAAAATGGAGTGACCTTTTCCCATTTCTTGAAAACCGCATAATCAATATCTATGACTGAAAATACCTTATCATATTTCAGGTTTAAATCTACAACCAGATCAGACAGCTTATCTTCTGTTTTTTCATTCAGGTTCCCATTTAACAACAAAGCCACATCTACATCTGATTCAGAAGTGTTAGTTCCTCTTGCATAAGAACCATATAATACAATCCGGATAACCTGGGTATCAAAAATAGCAAGAATGCCATCTACTAATTCCTGTAATACCTCTGCTTCCATAAGCTGTACCTCCTTCTATTTTCATTATAGCGCCCATTTTTTTTTCGACGCAACGCATTTCCCAAAGGAATCTCTTCCTTTTAAGTGGTAAATTCATTACTGACTGAATAGATGAAGAACGTGTCTTGGCTGATTTAAGCCGGAAGTTCTATGAATACGGCAAGGCGGCAGGCGAAAACAAAAAACTCACCGAACAGATACAAAAGAAACTGCAAAAAAAACAAAACGGCTGAACAGATTGCTGATGAGTTAGAGGAATCTTTAGAACATATCCAGGAATTGATTGCCCGGATTGCAGTTTCAGAATTCCAGAGCGTGTTTAAAAGTTTCTGTTCCGGAATATTTTGCAAAAAGTTCCAGATATTCGTCTTCTACCTCTGCAAAAGGCCGAACCGCATAATCCAGGTCAATATGTAGATCCGGAACTTCTCCATACTGTACTTCTCCCAGCAAATTTTCAAGATCATACCAAAGCATCGCACGATCAATTCTCTTTAACTGCGCCTGTTCCTCTGCCGTCAGATCAGAGCCAAGAAACTTCTCATAGATTACGGAAAGCAGATGTTCCTCCTGCTCTTGATAATCCGGCAACTCCTTTTTGAAAGGCGTCGGTACATCTGACATGTAACACTCACTGGCATCATGAAGCAGACAGGCCAGTACCATACGATCCGGTAATCCTCTTGCTGCCGCTTCCTTTGCACAACAAATGCAATGCTGCCCTACTGACCAGAAAGTATGTACATGGCCATTTCCCCTGCAAATCAACGAAAGTGCATGGGCAATATCCGCAATCCGGATCAAGTCCGGATCCGGCTGCATTGGTTTAAAATGTTTTCCTGTGTATGTGGTAATATATTCACTCATAATAATCCTGCTTCCTCTATTTTTCCAGTTGTCGTCTGATCCATTCCATGATCACATTCACAACATATTCCTGCTCCGTTTCTGTCAATTCACGTCCTCTTGGAATATGATGCCATTTTTCCAGACATCCCCTGCAGCAGACGGCCGTTGCGTGCTGCGCTGCAAAGACAGGGTGTCCCCGCATAGGGGTCTGTTTTCCATCATTTGGCGGTTCCGCCGGTGCAAGTCTCTTCTTTACGAAATCCTGTGCGTGACTGCGCACCGTATCCATTCCCTTTTCAGACACATAATACCTGTCATTTGCTTTCAGTGAAAAACTGCTTCGGAATTTTGACTGTGAAAGACGTTTCCACAGATTTCCCTCATAAACTGCCGGAGTCTCGCATACCATGGAAGGCTGGATACTGCCTTTGTACACGATCATTCTCTCTTTTTGAGTCTTGTCAGATGCAGCAGATGTAATCCTTGCTTTGTGATCTCCTGCTGCATTTTTCTGCGCTGTTTCCTGCCGTAACTGTGCTTCCACTTCTCTGGATTCCCGACTGTCCTGTCTTAACCGCTGTGCCAGACAGGTGTTTCTTCCGGTGGTTGTTTCATTTTTAATTGCATAATAAACAGCTTTCTTCTCTCCCACCAGTACCAATATCTTTTTGGCTCTGGTTACACCGGTATAGAGAAGATTACGCTGGAGCATCACAAAATGACTCATAGTAAACGGCATGACTACGATTGGATATTCGCTCCCCTGTGCTTTGTGGATCGTCACTGCATAAGCAAGTGACAACTCATCCAACTCTGTAACATCATAAACCACCTCACGTTCATCAAACCTGACCGTCAGCTCACGTTCTTCCATATCGACCCTGATGATGGTTCCAATATCTCCGTTGAATACTTCCTTGTCATAATCATTGCGGATCTGCATGACTTTATCGTGCAGCCGGTACTGGGTTCCCCCTCTCCTCAGAAATATCTTTGACGGATTCATGGCTTCCTGCAGCACCTGATTCAAACTGACTGCACCACATTCCCCTCTCTGCATAGGTGTCAGGACCTGAATATCCTGCAGAGGGTCCGCGTGGTAATATCTGGGAAGATTGGTTTTGCAATACCGGACCACCGTATCTACCACTTCCTGATTACTCTGCTTTGTGGCAAAGAAGAAATCCGAGTCCCTGCCGCCCCTCATATCAATGCCTTCGCCTTTATTGATCCGGTGCGCATTCATGATGATCCGGCTGCCCTGTGCCTGCCTGAAAATTCTGGTAAGACGTACCACCGGAACACGCCTGGAATCAATAATATCACGGAGTACATTTCCCGCTCCTACACTTGGGAGCTGATCGATATCGCCCACCAGAATCAGTGACATCTGCTCAGGAATTGCTTTGAGAAGATTGTACATCAGCATTACATCGATCATGGAGCATTCATCCAGGATCAGCACATCTCCTTCAAGCGGTTTCTCTTCATTCTTCTGATAGCCTTCCGGCGGCTTATATTCCAGCAACCGATGAATCGTTTTGGCCTCCATGCCGGTTGCTTCTGACATCCTTTTTGCTGCTCTTCCTGTCGGTGCTGCCAGAATGATCTGACATCCGGCCTGCCTGTATGCAGAGATAATTCCAAGAGTGGTCGTTGTCTTACCGGTTCCGGGACCTCCGGTCAAAACCATAACTTTGGAAGAGATTGCTGTTTTTACCGCTTCCAACTGAATGTCATCATACGTAATCTCTGATTGTGTGACCACTTTCTGCAATATGACCTTCGGGTTAACTTTCAAATCCCGTCCACAAGACATCAGACGAATCAGCCTCTTTGCACATCCGCTTTCCGAAAAATAATAAGGTGGCAGATAGATAGCCTCTGTATCAGTCCCGATCGTTGATTCCGACTGTACAGGACACAAATCCCGGATCACGTCATTGGTGCGGAGCATTTCATCCAGAGTGATTTCAAGCTCCGGTTCTTCTACTTCCAGAAGTTCTTTTGCCTTTTCTATCAACTGTCCCCGCGTTGCATAACAATGTCCGTCCTCTGCCAGCTTGTTCAATGTATAAAAAATCCCACTGCGCAGACGGACAAATTTTCCTTTCTCAATACCCATTTTCTGTGCAATGGAATCTGCTGTCTTAAATCCAATCCCCCAGATATCATCTGCCAGGCGGTATGGATTTTCTTTCACGATTGCAATACTCTCACTTCCATATGTCTTGAAAATCTTTGTCGCATGCGAAGTGCTGACTTCATGACTCTGGAGGAACAGCATAATATTCTTAATTTCTTTCTGCTCCTGCCAGCTGGTCTTGATCCTGTCTACCCGGACTTTCCCGATACCGGGTACTTTTAACAGTTCATCCGGCATCTCTTCAATGACATCCAGCGTATCCTTGCCGAATTTCTCTACAATCCGTCTGGCAAACTTTGGACCAACGCCCTTGACCAGTCCGGAACCGAGATATTTTTCAATCCCGTAAACGGTAGCCGGAAGCGTCTCTTCAAAACGTTCTACAAAAAACTGCCTTCCATATTTGGCATCCATCTTCCACATACCATCCAATGACAGGACAGAACCCACATGAGTATCCGGCATCGTGCCAACTACCGTGACCAGATCACTGTAGTTTTTCACAGCACATTTCAAAACAGTATATCCATTCTCTGCGTTCTGATATGTAATTCGCTCTACCACACAGCGCAGATGCTCCATGTAAGCCACCTTCCTTTCTCCAGACCACTTCAAATATCAAAAGTTTCTTTTATTGTACTATGAAACGATGTAAAGAGCCAGCCTTATTTAACTATTTAACCGTTGGAGAATATATCACCCAAAGCTTTAAGCCACATCCGAAGTTCGTTTTTTCTGTTGATTTTCTATCTGATTTCAGTCATAATAAAGTACTATATTCCGAGGAAGCGACCTGCTTCTTCACAATTCATTTTTCTGAAAATCTATTGCCATATCACTACATATCTTCTATAATGTTCTTATAGAACTTCCCCATGATAACGGTATTATAAAGAATTTTAGAAGTGGTTGCTCCTTGTGATATAAGTACACACATAAGGAGGAATTACCATGTATACCAACATGCAACCGTCTGGAAACAGAACGTACAAAGACCGTCTCTTCCGGCTTCTGTTTTCTGATAAGCAGACACTTCTGGAACTTTATAATGCCCTGAACCAAACCCATTACACAGACCCGGAAGATCTGGAACTTACTACGCTGGATGATGTGCTGTATATGAAGATGAAAAATGATGTCTCCATGCTGATCAGCAGTCACTTGTGTCTCTATGAACATCAGAGCACGTTTAATCCCAACATGCCGCTGCGGGGACTGCTTTATTTCGCTGAACTGTATCGGCAGATTGCGGGAAGCAAACATCTGTACAGCACAAGACTGATTCCATTGCCTACACCCGTATATTTTGTTTTCTACAATGGAAATCAGGACATTGGAGAGGAAAAAGTCTTAAGACTTTCCGATGCCTTCCAACATGGCAATGAACAGTCAAAGATGGAACTGGAAGCACATATGATTAATATTAATTACGGACATAACAAAGAACTGATGGAACAATGCAGGACACTCCGCGACTATTCCATTCTTGTAAATAAGATTAAGTCTTATGGTAAAGTCATGGAATTAACCCAAGCAATTGGACAGGCAATCGAAGAATGTATTGCGGAAGGAGTGCTGCGGGATTTCCTTATGAAAAGGAGGAGCGAAGTGGTAAATTCATTACTAACCGAATACGATGAAGAACGTGTTCTGGCTGATTTAAGCCGGGAGTTCTATGAAGACGGCGAGTCTGCAGGAATTCAAAAAGGACTTCTGAAAGGAATCCAGAAAGGATTTCAGGAAGGAATCCCTCAAGGTGAAAACAAAAAACTCACTGAACAGATACAAAAAAAACTGCAAAAAAACAAAACAGCTGAACAGATTGCAGATGAATTGGAAGAACCCTTGGCGCATATACAGGAATTAATTGCCCGGATTCAAATCTTATAAGCCCAAATTAATTCTATGATACCAGGGTCAAAAGGTTATGCGTTTCATGCTTGCATGAAAAAGCGTGACTTTGGGACCCGCAAAACATGAGAAAGTAGCCCGAATAGGGAGGGATTTCGAATGTTTTTAGGATTGCGTGAGCATGAAATGCGGAGCAATCCGTGTATCATAGGGGGCAAAATACCTTTTGACCCCAACATCATTCTATAAAAATATTCAAAAATAAGCGGTGCATACGCACCGCTCATTTTTATTCTTCCCGAATCTTTTTCAAAGCATTCGTAAACTTAATCGGATTTCCATACCTCAAAGTACCAAAGCGGAAAATCTTAGCTGCCAGAAATCCCGCTGCACCGCAGGAAAGAACCAGAATCAACGCCGATATCGCAATCTCCGCAGCAGATACCGTACCCATGGCTACACGGATAAACATACTGTTGCAGGAGGTAAACGGTATAAAGGATGCCACTTTCATCAGCACACTATCCGGCGAAGACATTCCGAACATTGCAATCAGGAATGCTGCAATATAAATCATCGTAACCGGCGTGGAACTTTTACTGATATCTTCCGTCTTGGATACCAATGCCCCCAGCATTCCGAAGATAAAAGCATACAGTAAATAGCCGAAGATACCGAAGAAAATAAAAGTCACCCATACATTTCCCGGAATATCAAACAGAAAATCCAGTTTCCGCTCCCAGGCATTTCTGCAGAATCGGTAAGCTGTTACACCAGCTCCAAGAATCACGCCGCCCTGCACCAGACCGCTGATGGCGCCTGCCAGTACCTTTCCGAAAATCAGGCTGTTACTGTCTACGCTGGTTACCAGAATTTCAATTGCACGATTGCTTTTCTCTGTGGTAACAGAAACTGCGATCATCTGTCCGTAGAAAATAATCAGGATGTACATCACAAATACCAAAACGTAGGTGTACATATAATTTTTTGCACTGTCTTTTCCCAAAATCATGGTCTCAGACTGCATGGGAGTCGCATATAACCGTTCCATCTCCCCGGCATCAATTCCCGATGCTTCCAGCACTTCCATCCGGTAATGCACAGCCATACCTGCTTCGAACTCTTCCTGAATAGAGTCCATCATAGAGCGATTCTCCACCACATACGTATATTGCGTCTCTCCTGTGATGATAAACCCGGCTTCCGCTTTCTGGTTTTCAACTGCCATCTTCAAGGACTTCTCATCCTCACAATTTACCCAGTCATACTGCGGAAGAAGCGCCTCAAAAGCTTCTGCTTCCCCCAGAATTCCCTGCTCATCCAACAGAGCAAGTACCTGCTTCGTATCCTCTTCTTCATCCGCTTTCTGATCTCCTCCCATAAAGAAGCTGGGAATGATAACTGCGCCTGCCAGAAGAAGTGCCAGCACAATGGTTGTAGTTACAAAGCTTTTATTCTTAAAATAATTACCAAGTTCAAACTTCAGTACATTCAGAAATTGTTTCATAATTCATCTCCTGCTCTTTCCACAAAAATATCATTTAAAGAAGGTTCGTAGTTGCCGAAACATTCTACATCCAATTGGGTTTCCGAAAGCATACGCATCATGGACTGTTTCGTGACCCCTTCCTTCAATTCCAGTATCAGCTGTTCTTTCCGATTACCATAGATCTCTGCCATATCGGAGAACTGTTCTCTGACCACTGTCTCCAATTCCTCATGTCCCATATCATTGACCGAGAGCACCAGACGATTCTTACCGAATTCCCTTTTGATCTCACGCAAATCCCCGGATAAGACGATGTTTCCCCGGTTAATAATTACGATATTCTGGCAGAACTCTTCCACATAACTCATCTGATGGCTGGAGAAAATCACCAGTTTTCCTTTCTGAATCTCCTCATTGATAACATCCTTCAAAATTTGGGAATTTACCGGATCCAGGCCAGAGAACGGCTCATCCAGAATGATAATCTGCGGATCACATACCAGAGTCTGGGCTAACTGCACCTTCTGCTGATTTCCCTTGGACAGTGTCTCCAACTTTCGATTCTCATACTCACCTACTCCCAATCGCTCCAGCCAATGCTTCATGCTCTCTTTTGCCTCTTTCGATCCCATCCCACGAAGCTGTGCCAGATAAACAATCTGCTCTCCCACTTTTTTCTTCGGATAGAGTCCCCGTTCTTCAGGCAGATATCCGATGCCTGCCTTTCTGGGATTGAGACGGCTGCCATCCAGCCAAACTTCTCCTTCATCAGCCTTGAACACATCCATCAGGATACGTATCGTCGTTGTCTTTCCTGCACCGTTTCTTCCCAAAAGACCCAGTGCACTGCCGCTTTCCACGGAAAAAGATACCCCATGGAGAACCTCTGTCTCCCCAAAACTCTTACGTAAATTTCTTACCTCTAATCTCATTTTCTCTCCTTTTACCTTACAACTTATTAAGCGATTGCGAAACTCTCCGGGAGTCGGTTTAGAGATTCGTGATTGCGACTACAGACGAACAAACTATAGAAAAATGTACGATGAAGGCGAACATTTTTCTATAGTTTGTACGGATGTCGGAGTGAGAACGAATTCTAAACCGACTCCCGGAGAGTTTCGCAATCGCCTATATAACTCATGATTCTGATTATGGTCATCTATCTGACCTTTTCTTTCTGACTCTTTATCGTATAATATCCATTTACCACCAGATAAATAATCCACATGATTCCTGTGACATATACGGCATAGGTATCCAGTTCTAAAAGCATGGCAATGATAGAAACTGCTGCAAATCCTATGGATAAAATACATCCGGCACCCACATTACTCTGGTATCCAACCCGGTAAACCCGCATCTTTTCTGCTTCATCACAACTGGACACCCAGTCCTTCCGAAATTTCATACTTCCCGGATTCCCCTGCTTTGAGGGATCGTATTTCTTGAGCAATTCAATCATGAGAATATAGAACACCACATAGATCAACGCAATTCCCAGAAACAACCCGATACCGCCGATCCCCGCATTCTCATCGCACAGATACTTGATCATATAATTCATAAATACCAAAACAAAGAATATGCCGTTGACACTCATGAATATGTTAGACATCAAGTCGATTCTGTTATCCAGCGCATCCAATAGTTCATCATCCTCTAAGATTCCCGCACGATAAATCATATGCTTCAGCTTTCCGTAACAAATCACATTGAACAACAACATGAAACTTCCAAGAATTCCGATCGTCCATACAAACTGCTGCACCAGAAATCCTTCTGTTTTTCCTGCCAGATTCAACACATACACTCTCGTCCCTTCGCCGCCGAAAAGAATTGCCGTGAAAACTCCAAATACTGCACCGAGCAGCATCTTCATCCCCATAGCCAGAAAAGCATTCTCCCGCTTCGCTTTATGAGTTCTCTTTTTCTCTCTCATAGACCTTATTCTTCCTCCTCCACATAATCAAAGATATCTTCAACCTGACATCCGAAAATCTTTGCCAGCTTTAAAGCCAGCGAAACGGATGGGGAATAATCTCCCCGTTCAATCAGACTTATGGTCTGTCTGGATACTCCAGCCATTTTTCCTAACTCTGACTGATTTACACCGATGCGGGCGCGATGCTCTTTTACATGATTGTATAGCGGCATTCCATCCCTCCTATGACATGATTTTTTGTCATTTTGACAACTTTCTTTGTCATCCTTATCATACCAGTGACAACTTTCTTTGTCAATAGGAACTACTAATTTTTATAAAAAAAGGTTCCCGCAGACACCGTGATGGGTTTGCCATCACATTCTCCTACTGTGCCTGCAGAAACCAATTTCTTTTTACTCAAATGTTTCATCAATTTCCATCATAACCCCGCTGATACCGATATGCTGCGGACAGACCTGCTCACAACGCAGACATTTCACACAGGCATTCGCTTTCGTCTCCAGAGCCTCATAAGATGCCTTTGCCTTTTCCTTCCCAAGAGTCACCGTACTGTTATAGACGGCAAAGATTCCTGGAATATCAATTCCTGCGGGACAGGGCATACAATAACTGCATTTCGTACATTTTACAAGTGCCATGGTATCAAAAATTTCTTTTGCCTTTGGATAAATTGCCTTTTCTTCTCCCTTCAGCATCCCCGGCTGAGAACGGTCTGCATAGGCAAGATTCTCTTCCACCTGCCTTTCTGAACTCATACCGCTTAACAGCAGACTGACTTCCGGCTGATCCCACAGAAAATCCAGTGCCCATTCCACAGGAGTCTTTTCCTTTGGAAATACATCCGCCAGATGAGGTGCCACGTCTGCCAGCTTCCCTCCGCGGAGCGGCTCCATGATTACTACACCAAGCCCCTTGTCTGCAGCATAGCGCAGACCTTCCCTTCCTGCCTGGTGCTGTATATCCACATAGTTATATTGAATCTGGCAGAATTCCCAACCGTCATAAAAATCAATGATTGCTTTAAATGATTCCAGATCATCATGGAAAGAGAAACCGATATGCTTAATCTTACCTGCCGCCTTTGCCTGTTCCAGATGGTCGGTCAGATGAAACTTTTTCACTACATGTTCCAGCCGTTCTCCGTCAAGTGCATGGAGCAGATAAAAGTCAATGGACTCCACATCCAGCTTCTTCAACTGTTCATCCAGATATCGTTCAAAATCCTCTTCTTTCTCAATCAGCCAGACCGGACATTTATCTGCTATGTAAACCTTCTCCCGATACCCTTCCTTTAAGGCCTTGCCCAAAAGAATTTCACTCTCGCCGTCATGGTATGGATATGCAGTATCCACATAATTCACACCGCTGTCAATCGCTTTTCGCACCATGGCGATGGCACGCTCCTCATCAATCACTTCTTTTCCGTCCCGTCTGATTGTGGGAAAACGCATACACCCAAAACCAAGTGCTGATACCTCAATTCCCATCGTTCCAAATTTCCGATATTTCATACAATAAATTCCTCCCAATTATCCATGAAACAAAAAGCACCTGTCTCCTGTTCTCCATGCTACTTCCTCTTTTTTGTCGTCTTGTGATCTGGCACTACATTCTCAATTGCTTCTGATGAGATAGAAGTCTTATATGCCGCTCCAGCCACATGAGGATGTTCCTGCTCTTTAAACATCAGCTTCAGGAATACCGGACACAGAATCGATGTGATCACAATCAAGAAAATCGTAGCTACCAGCGGATCAATCCCCAGTAGTTTTCCGTCCTGATAGTAAATCAGACTCTGTCCGGTGGCATAAACTGCCAATGCCACCTCACCCCGGGCAATCATACCGCAGCCAATCGTTAACGCATCCCTTCCATTATACTTGAAAATCTTTGCAATACCGCCGCAGCCCACAATTTTCCCGAGAATTCCAAGCGCCACGAATACAAGTGCAAAGATAAGACCCGAGGCATTGAAATGACTGAAATCCGCACTGATTCCAATATGGGCAAAAAACATCGGTGTAAATATCATGTAGCCGCTGACAATAACTTTACGGTCCACAAAGGATGTATCGTCCAACCCGCTGAGCATCAAACCTGCCATATAGGCGCCTGTGATGGCTGCAATATCAAAATACGCCTCCGCACAGTATGCCCACAGAAGACAGGCCGCCAGAGCAAAAATACTGGTTCTGCGCTTATGGGGATACTTTTGAATCAGCCACCGGAACGTATAACGAAGAAGCAGACCAAGGATAATGGAACATACAAAAAATCCAACTGCCTTCAACAGTGTGACTCCGATACTTCCCCCGCCGTTGATACTGGTGATGATACTCAAGACGATAATTCCGAGAACGTCATCGATAATCGCTGCTCCGAGGATCGTGGTTCCCACCCGGGTATTCAGCTTTCCAAGTTCTCTTAGGGTTTCCACAGTGATTCCCACACTGGTGGCAGCCAGAATCACGCCGATAAACATTGCATTCATCAATTTTCCTGTGTTGGCTGCCTCCGAAAATCCACCCATAAAGAGCAGTGCTCCCGCTGTTCCAAAAGCAATCGGAACAAGCACGCCTGCTGCCGCAATCATCGTTGCCGCCGCTCCGATCCGCTTCAATTCCCGGAAATCCGTCTCTAAACCGCTGGAAAAAAGGATAAAAATTACACCGATCTGTGAAAAGCTCTCCAGTACATGCATTTCCGCTTCTGTAGGATTGATCAGTCCCAAAAAACCGATCCCCATGCGGCTAAATAATGCCGGTCCGATCAGAAGCCCTGCCAGAATCATTCCTACCACCTGCGGCAGACCAAGCTTACGCGTCAGCATTCCAAATAGCTTCGTAAAAAACAAGATCATGGCACAATCAAAGATAATATTCATCACATCAAATTCCATACAAATCCCCCTCACTGATTTTTCATTTGTGATTGATTGCTCCTTGATTATACACCTACTTTTCTTTTATATCAATTATCATTGAAGTAAAAATATTGAATGATACCAGGGGCAAAAGGTTATGCGTTTCATGCTTGCATGAAAAAGCATGACTTTGGGACCCGTAAAACATGAGAAAGCAGCCCGAACAGGGCGGATTTCGAATGTTTTCAGGATTGCGGGAGCATGAAATGCGGAACAATCCGTGTATCATAGGGGTCAAAATACCTTTTGACCCCAACATCATTGAATTTCAACTTACAATTTTATAGTATACACGTGCAGTCAGTTTATAGATGACTCCATAAAATACAGCAAACATCAGGAAACAGGCTCCCGTCAGTATCAGGTAAAGACTCCTGTTATTCAAACCCAGCATCAGCATCAATCGCTCCATAATCGGAAAGGCAAATGCCACATGGATTCCTGCGGTCACAAGAGGAAGAAAGAATACGATCAGCACCTGAGAATTGATGGCCTTTCGTATTTCCCGCCGATCCATACCTACTTTCTGCATAATCTGAAATCTGTCTTTGTCATCATAGCCTTCTGAAATCTGCTTATAATAAATAATCAATACTGTGGCTACCACAAAAATCAGACTTAAGAAAATACCGATAAAGAACATTCCGCCATAAGTGCCAAGAAAACCCGCCCTGCCGCTTTCCCGCTCCTCCAGACGGAAACTTTCCGGCAGCGCCTCTAATTTTTCCGCCATCCGATCCTTAAACTCTGCCTTTTGCTCACTGGTTCCCTTTATATCAATTCCAAAAAAACTGTTGTGATAAACAGCGCTGGCACCATCCCCTGTCAGTTTCTGCTGCAATTGCCCGATTTCCTCCTGGCTTTTTTGATCTTTCACTACCAATGCCATACTTTGTACTACATCGGAAGACATATTACTGTCCTGCACAAGATCTTTCAGCGTTTCCTTGATGGTGTACGTTTTCCCCAGAAGCTTAATTTCGGGATACTCATAATGGTCTCTGTTACAGTAAAGAAGAATTTCTCCATCTGCCAGTTCCTTCTTTTCCTCAGCAATTCGGTTATACTCTTCAAGGTTCAGGATATATACGCTGCATACATTGGAAGCAGAAATTCCGTAAATATCGCTGTCTTCCGTAACCATAACATCCTCTTCCATCATTGCCGCAAAGGAAATATACGAATAGTAATAGAGATTGTCCGTCTCCAACTGCAATTCTTCTGCCGTATCTTTCAACTCCCGCAATACCTGTTCGGAAGTCTCCTCGTTCACATAGTAGCCGGATATCGTGATATCTCTGGGATATCTGTTGTTTACGATGTTATTTAAGTCCATATACAGCGACAGTGTTGTGGAAATCATCAAAAGAACACCGGTAGAAAGAATAGCGATATTAGCCAGCCCAACCGCATTCTGCTTCATCCGGTAAATCATCCCTGACACTGCCACAAAATGCCTGGTCTGATAATAATAACTCTTCTTCTTTCTCAACAGCTTTAAAACCGCTATACTTCCCGCAGTAAATGTCAGATAAGTTCCAATCATAACCAGTATGATTGCTGCCATCAGCACAAGCAAAGCAGCCACCGGATTTGTCGTAGTCACCGCCAGATAATAACCGATACCCAGACTCAGGAAACCCAAAATTGCCATAACAACCTTCGTCTTCGGTTCACGCTCTCCCACATGTTCCCCATGCAGCAGTTCAATGGGATTAGAAAACCAGATCTGGCGCAGACCATTCAGAAAAATCAGAAGTTGTATAACCCCCAGCCACTTCACTGCAGCATAGATTGCGGGAACGCTGATTTCAAACCCCAGCGGAACATCTGCCTGAAACAGTTGAACCACCCCCAGATATACCAGCTTATTCAGGAGAATTCCTGTCAAAATCCCAATTCCAATACTGAATACGGCAATCAATATATTCTCCCAGAAAACGACCCTTCCCATGTGACGTTTTTCCAGCCCCAGAATACTGTACAGACCAAATTCTTTCTTCCTGCGCTTCATCAGAAAACTGTTGATATAGAACAAGAACACCAATGCAAAAAATCCCACGATTCCGCATCCCACACCCAACATCTGCCCCATCGACCTTCCCCCGTACATCTGTTCCATACCTTTGTCGATGCTCAGACTATAGATGATGTAGTACATCGCCGTAATGAAGGTACACATCAGAAAATAGGGCAGATAAATTCTTTCATTTTTCCTGATATTCTGGAGTGCCAGCTTTACGTAAAATCCTCTACTCATGCTTATGCCCTCCTGTTGTCAGCATCGTCAGGGTATGGGAGATGCTTTCATACATCTCTTCGTTATTCATATTTCCCCGGTAAATCTGGTGATACACAATTCCATCTTTGATAAACAGGACACGGCTTGCATGACTTGCTGCACGGGTGCTGTGGGTCACCATCAGAATCGTCTGTCCCTGACGGTTAATCTTCTGAAAAATCTCCAGAAGCTGGTCCGTTGCCCTGGAATCCAGTGCGCCCGTAGGCTCATCCGCAAAAATCATCTGCGGTTCTGTAATCAATGCCCTTGCCACAGCCGTACGCTGCTTCTGCCCCCCGGATACCTCATAAGGAAACTTCTCCAACAGGCTGGTAATGCCAAGAGACGATGCAAGAGGAACAAGCTTCTCTTCCATCTCCTGATATTTCTTTCCCGCCAGAACCAACGGAAGAAAGATGTTATCCCGGATTGAAAAATTGTCCAGCAAATTGAAATCCTGAAAGACAAACCCCAGGTTTTCTCTTCGGAAAGCCGCC
>UQAW01000005.1 GCA_900539175.1 uncultured Lachnospiraceae bacterium | reverse complement strand
ATCCCACAAATTGTGGAATACATCTTGCGGAAAGCAATTTTCAAACACGCTCTAGTTCGTGCAAAGGCAAAAGATTAAGAAAGTTATTACAGATTGCTGACAAATAAAGGAATTTGCTTGTATAGAAAGTAAATAGGTGATATACTTGTAATATTATTGAGAAAGTTTCCGACAGTAGAGCAATCGACTTTTATGCAGGGTGGTGTCTGTGTCAGCAGACATATCCGTTTTAGAATATAGGTAGTTTGAGAAAGGATCAAGTATGTTGAAAAATGGGTCGTCTAAGCTGAAAATATCATTTAATTCCCCTGTAATATTGGGGTTTGCGATCGTTTGTTTTGCCGCATTGGTTTTGAATCAGATTACACAGGGCGCTGCGAATCGTCTGATTTTCAGTGTGTATCGTTCTTCGCTGCTGCAGCCGCTGACGTATCTGAGATTTTTCGGGCACGTGATCGGACATGCAAACTGGGATCATTTTATCGGAAATATGATGTTGATTCTGATTGTCGGTCCGTTGTTGGAAGAAAAATATGGTTCTTCCAACATGCTGTTTGTAATACTGGCAACGGCATTGGCAACGGGAATTGTTCATTATGTATTCTTTCCGAGAACTATGTTGTTGGGAGCCAGCGGAGTGGTGTTTGCTCTGATTCTGTTATCCTCCTTCACCAGTATTAAGGAAGGAACGATTCCGCTTACGTTTATCCTCGTTGCGGTTATCTATATCGGGCAGCAGTTTTATGATGGTTTGTTCGTCCGGAATAACATCTCCAATCTTACCCATATCCTTGGAGGAATGGTTGGGGCCGGACTGGGATTTGTGATGAATAAAAATAAAATGAGTAGATATTGAGGGTGCAGATAAGAGCTTATGTTTGAACATAAAACGATTCAAAACCTGGAGGACTTTTTTACCGGATTGAATCAACGCCGCGGCAAAGAAGTTTATTTTTACCGTATTAATGGTTACAATGAGCCAATCCGGGAGTTTCTCCAGAAGTATTATGAAGCTGCGAGATTGTCGGGTGTAGTAATCGAGGGAAAGATTCCGAATCCGGATGAGAAGAATCTGGCCTATTATGAGGAAATCATGGGGATGAACTTCCGGATGGATATGGGATTTATTACCTCCAGTCTGAAGAAGTGGCTGCCCCGGATGAATGATTACCAGAGAAATAATGTGGCAATGTCAATTTATGACACCCTTGATGCGATGCGCAAAGAGGGTAAGAATGATAATATGCTGAAGAATGCATATATCAAGTTTATGTGCTGGCTCTACTATAAATTTGAGCGGATCGTCAATCGGCTGGGTGAGGACAAGGTTCCGAAGATTTTATATGAAGGTGAAATCAGTAATTATGAACTGAAGCTGATCACGGTGTTGTCCAATGCCGGATGTGATGTGGTATTGCTGCAGTATAAGGGTGATCAGAATTATCAGAAACTGGATGCAGGATCGAAATTGTCCTGCAGTCTGGAGATGCCGGGCATGACAAAATTTCCAGAAACATTCAGTATTAAGCGGATGCGGGAAGAGATGCAGCGCCGGATAAACCAGGAGCGGTTATACGGTAAAAAACCGCAGGTTTTAAACTGTACCAATGCGTGGATGGAAGGAAAAGGACTGGAGGATATTCAGAAGAGTATCCGGACCCGCGGGGATGATCCGAATCTGTTCTATAATTGTTTTTGCAGGATCAACGGTGTGAAGGATAAACTTACCTATCTGAATGAATGGTATCAGTTTCAGTTGGAAATCAAAAACAGTAAAAGAAAACTTGTGATTCTGGAGCAGACGATTCCGCAGCCGTCGATGGAAGAGATTCATTCCATTCAAAGGAAAAATTACCAGACGCAGGATCAGATGCTGATGGATCTGGCAAATAATATAAAATACGACATAAATATTGAATTACAAAGATTGATGCACAAAGCATTCATTGATAGAATGACGGAAGAAGCAAATCTTCCGGGTATGAATCTGAATAAGCTGACGAATAAGGCAGTATATCTGCTCTGTTGGCTGAAAAGATATCAGTCGGAGCTTTTTTCCAATTGGAAGATGCCGGATATCGGCTGTCTGATTTATCTGGGCGGCTGCAAAAATGACAATGAGGCGATGTTCCTTAAGTTTTTAGCCAGACTTCCGATTGATGTGCTGATTCTGAATCCGAATTTGAATACGAAATGCTGTCTGGAGGACAGGCAGCTTTATGAGATCAACTATGAAAATTCATTGGTGGTTGACAGTTTTCCGCGGGAAAATGCTGATATCCGAATGGGAACAGCCGCTTATCATGCGGAGAGAGAACTGGATACTATCATGTATCAGGATTCCGGGATGTACCGGAATCGCCAGTATCAGAAGGCAGTTTCGGTTACTTTGCAGACGATGTATGAGGAAATTTCCATCCTGTGGGATCAGGAAGTAAAGTACAGACCGAATTTCAGTACCATAGATTCTGTTGTCAATGTACCAGTCATCTTCTCAAAGGTATCCGGTGTCAAAGACGGGCAGATTCCCCAGTATTGGACTGGAATTAAGAATCTGATAACGGAGGATACTTTCGTGATTAAGAATGCTCCGTTTATCCGTCCCACCGATCCCAATCCGGTGAAGGCATATGCGGCAGAGTTTTATAAAAATGGAAAATTGCAGAAAGCAAAGATAAAGGCGCATTCGTGTTACCAATACGGTTTCCTGAGAGAAGAGATTCAGGATCATATTCTGGAGAAACTGCAGCTTTTGATTGAACAGAAGACAATCAAGGGTACTTTTGAGAACGGGACAGAGTATACCATCATTGCAGCTGTTCTGAATCTCAATAAAGAGATTATAAGATTGATTCAGAAGTTTGACTTTACCAGGAAGAATCCGAAATTAATTTATATTAATACAACAGAAAGTATCATTTCGTTGGAAGACAGTATTCTGACTGCGTTTCTGAATCTGGTAGGATTTGACGTTGTTTTCTTTGTTCCCACCGGATATCAGAGTGTTGAAAAATTTTTCAACAAACGGGTGATGGAGGAACATCAGATTGGTGAATACGTATACGATCTGCGGGTACCGGATTTTGGCACAGGTTCATCAGGTATAAGACGCTCATGGCGCGAAAAAATATTTAAGAGAGGTAATTGAGATGGCACTTGATTTTAGTAAGACGGCAACACAGCAGCCTTTAGCCGCTGCAGCTCCGGAGCCAAAAAACGAAGTTGAAGTTGTGGAACAGTTTGATATTGTTGCTGACAGACAGAAGATGAATGAGACATATGTCAATTCAGCGGAAGTAGATGCATTGGCAAGTACGATTGAAGTCTACAATCTGGAGACCATTGTTTCTTTTGGTGCTGAGGCTGCGGAAGAAATCTCAAAAGCTTCGGATGTAGTGCTGAACAGTATGAATATGTCTCAGCTGGATGATTCCAGTGAGATGCTGAGTACATTGGCGAAGATCATGTCGAAGTTTGATATTGACGAGATTAAGGATAATCCGGGGCTGTTTGGCAAGTTATTTGGAAATTTAAGGAAGCAGCTGGATAAGATTCTGGCAAAATATCATACGATGGGTGAAGAAGTTGATAAGATTTATGTACAGTTAAAACAGTATGAATCTGAGATTAAGCAGTCAAACCGGAAATTGAATCAGATGTTTGATGCCAATGTCAATTATTATCACGAACTGGTAAAATACATTCTTGCCGGTGAGCAGGGATGCAGAGAGATTGAAGAATATATTGCAAAAAGACAGGCAGATATGGATGCCACCGGTGACAATTCCATTCAGTTTGAGATTCAGAGCCTGCAGCAGTCCCTGATGATGCTGGAACAGAGAACGCAGGATCTGCGTACCGCCGAAAATGTTGCAATGCAGTCAATTCCAATGATTAAGACCATGGAATTCAGCAATATGAATCTGGTCAGAAAGATCAACTCTGCGTTTATCGTAACACTTCCGGTATTTAAACAGGCGCTTGCTCAGGCAATTCTGCTGAAAAGGCAGAGAATTCAGGCGGAAGCGATGTCGGCTCTGGATGAGAAGACCAATGAGATGTTGATCAAGAACGCACGCAATACGGCAGAACAGTCTAAGATGACAGCCAGACTGGCATCCGGAAGTTCCGTCAAGATCGAGACACTGGAGACAACCTGGAGAACGATTGTGAATGGTATTGACGAGACGAGACAGATTCAGGAGAATGCAAGAAAGAAGCGTGTGGAAGATCAGGCAAGACTTGAGAATATCAAAACAGAATTCAACAAGGTATATCATATGCCGGATAGAAAATACTAAAAGTAATGCACTGAGAAATTACATAATGAGTAAAGGAGGAAATAAAAGATGCCTATTAATTTGTCAAAGGGTCAGAAAGTTGATTTAACAAAGGGAAATCCCAGCTTAAAGAATATGATGGTAGGTCTGGGATGGGATGTGAATGCATTTGATTCCGGAGCTGATTTTGACCTGGATGCAGCAGCGTTTATGCTGGGAGAAAATGGTAAGTGCCCGACGGAGAAAGAATTTATCTTCTATGGGAATCTGAGTCATGCAAGCGGTGCCGTAAAGCATATGGGTGACAACCTGACTGGTGAAGGTGAGGGCGATGATGAGCAGATTCAGATTGATTTAAGCAAGGTTCCTGCAAATGTCACCAAAATTGCATTTACAGTTACGATCTACGATGCGGAACCAAGAAGGCAAAATTTCGGACAGGTATCAAATGCTTATATCCGGATTGTGGATGAGTCAACAGGTCAGGAATTGATCCGGTATGATCTGGGTGAAGATTTCTCCATTGAGACAGCAGTTGTGGTCGGAGAATTATACAAATATAATGGTCAGTGGAAATTTAATGCCATCGGCAGCGGATTCCAGGGTGGATTAGCCGCATTGTGCGGACATTATGGAATAGAAGTAGCATAATAGGAGGAACGATATGCCAGTTTGTTTACAAAAAGGACAGAAAGTAAGTCTTACAAAGGGAAATCCAGGATTATCAAAAGTAGTTGTAGGTCTGGGATGGGATGTAAACCAGTTTGATACCGGCGGAGATTTTGATCTGGATGCAGCAGCATTTCTGCTGACAGACAGCGGAAAAGTATCTAAATCAGAGGATTTCGTATTCTATGGAAACCTGAAGCATCCGTCAGGTTGTGCACAGCATATGGGGGATAATCTGACCGGAGCCGGGGATGGAGATGATGAGCAGATTAAGATTACTCTTTCATCAGTTCCTGCCGAGATTACCAAGATTGCTTTTACGGTAACAATTTATGAAGCGGAACAGAGACGTCAGAACTTTGGACAGGTGAATAATGCCTTTATTCGGATCTACAATGAAGAGACCGGTGAAGAGATGGTAAGATATGATCTGGGAGAGGATTTCTCCATTGAGACAGCAGCCGTATTTGGTGAGTTATATAAGAATGGCAGTGAATGGAAGTTCAATGCGATCGGCAGCGGATATCAGGGTGGTCTGGCAGCATTATGTGCAAGCTTTGGTGTGGATGTAGAATAGGAGGCAAAAGATGTCAGTTAGTTTGCAAAAAGGACAGAAAGTCAGCTTATCGAAGGAGAATGCCGGGCTTTCAAAGGTGATCATAGGTTTAGGCTGGGATGAAGTGAAAAGGGCAAGAGGTGGATTTTTCGCTCCGAAGCCGCAGCCAATTGACTGTGATGCATCTGCATTTGTTCTGAAGAACGGAAAATTAACCAATAAGGAAGATATTGTATATTTCGGGAATCTGCGTCATAAGTCAGGAACCATCCAGCATATGGGAGATAATCTGACCGGAGCCGGAGAGGGAGATGATGAGCAGATCATAGTTGATCTGGCACGTATCCCCGGTGAGTATGACCGGATTGTGATTGTGGTAAACATTTATCAGGCCGTTAAGAGAAATCAACATTTCGGTATGATTCAGAATGCATTTATCCGTTTGGTGGATGGAAGAAATAATCATGAAATGTGCAGATATAATCTGACAGAAAATTATTCCGGCATGACAGCCATGATTTTTGGTGAGGTTTACAGACATAATGGAGAGTGGAAGTTTAATGCGATCGGACAGGGAACGAATGATCCGGGAATCGGTGAACTTGCAAATCGCTATGTTTAAAAAATCATTATGGTAAATGGAAGGAGGAACTGTTTTCAGGACCAGTTTCTTCTTCTTTTTGCAATAGATACCTGTACAGGAAAGAGTACAAAATTAAGACACGTTCGAGGAGGAAAATTATGAAGTTTAACGGACTTACGGACAAAGAAGTTGATGCTTCCCGTGAGAAGTATGGATCGAATGCGATACCGGATTCCGAACCCACCACGTTTTGGGAGGAATTTAAGGAAACATTTGGTGATCCGATGATCAAGATTCTGCTGGCAATTGCGGCACTTATGATCGTGATGTTCTTTTTTGGCTATGCAGAGATTTATGAGCCGCTGGGAACAATTGTTGCTGTATTGATTGTGGCATTTGTATCGGCAAAAACCGGAGTGGCAAGTGATACAAAGTACAGAGAGCTGAAAGACAGTACGAAAAAGGATCAGTGTAAGGTACATCGTAATGGTCTGATCACAGTCATTGATGTGGATGATGTAGTTGTGGGAGACAAGGTTTTGCTGCAGTCCGGTGATAAGATTCCTGCCGATGGTATCCTGGTATCCGGGAATCTCCGGGTGGATAACTCGGCTTTAAATGGTGAGGCAGAAGAGTGTAAAAAGACCGAAGCGCCGGAGAGCTTTCAGCTTCCGGAGGATATTACGGGAGATACCTTTGTAGATCAGCATTCCCTGTTCCGCGGAGCCGTTGTATTTGACGGAGAGGGTATCCTGGATGTCAGAAAAGTCGGATTGAAAACGATGATGGGTAAGATGGCGGAAGAGATGCAGGAAGAAGAACCGGATTCTCCGCTGAAAGTCAAGCTTGCGAAATTAGCAAAACAGATTTCTACCTTTGGCTACATCGGCGCAATTATCATTGCGGTACTGTACTTTGCATACTTTATTGTATCTGCGGGCGGAATCTCTCCTTATTTTTCCATGGGTGTGGAAAAAGTAATAAAAGATATTGTTGATGCAGTATCGCTTGCAGTCGTAATTATCGTCTGTGCGGTTCCGGAAGGTCTGCCTTTGATGATTTCCCTGGTACTGATGCAGAATACAAGTAAGATGTTGGATCATAATGTACTTGTCCGGAAGGCAGAAGGTATTGAGACAGCAGGTTCTCTGAATATTCTGTTCAGTGATAAGACAGGTACGATCACCAAGGGGATGCTGGAAGTGGTTGATTTTTTTACTGCGGACGGTAATTCCATAGAGATTGCAGAACTGAGCAAGCACAGTAAGATCAAAGGACTTCTGGATGCAGCAATCGGCAAGAATACACAGTCAATGTTTGATTCGGAGCATCGGGTCATCGGCGGTAATGCCACAGATCAGGCATTGATGAAATTTATCGGCGAGGCAACGTTCCGTGCACTGGAAGCAGATAAAGAATGTTCTGTGACAGCTGCACAGGGATTTAACTCTACCAACAAGTTCAGTCAGGCGAGAATTGACCATCTGGGCAAGACCTTCTACAAGGGTGCCCCGGAGCGGCTGCTTGCAAAAGCTGCAAAGTATCTGGATGAAAAAGGTGAAGTAAAAGAACTTGACAATGCAGTTCTGAATCGGAAGATTGATGAACTGGCATCCAAGGCCATGCGTGTCCTGGCTTTCGGATATTCTGAGAAAGCACTTGTTGAAAACCAGATTAACGACGATCTTGTGATTATCGGATTGGTTGGTATTCGTGATGATGTAAGACCGGAAGCGAAAGAAGCAATCGAAGAAGTTCAGAATGCCGGAATTCAGGTTGTTATGATTACCGGTGACAGACTGGAAACAGCGATTGCAATTGCAAAAGATGCAGGTTTACTTAAGAGCAGTACCGATAAAGCATTGTCATCTGCACAGTTGAATGAGATGTCCGATGATGAAGTGAAAAAGATTATTCCGCAGATCCGTGTGATCGCGAGAGCACTGCCGACCGACAAGTCCCGTATGGTCCGCTTATGTCAGGAGATGAACCTGGTAGTCGGTATGACCGGAGACGGTGTCAATGACTCTCCCGCACTTAAGAGAGCAGATGTGGGATTTGCGATGGGAAGCGGTACGGAAGCAGCAAAAGAGGCAGGAAAGATCGTTGTTCTGGATGATAACTTCAGATCCATCAAAGATGCGATCTGGTATGGAAGAACCATTTATCATAACATCCTGAAATTCTGTAAATTCCAGCTTGTAATCAACGTTGCCGCCGTAGTGGTAAGTGCGATTGCTCCGTTCTTCGGTGTTGAGGAACCGTTGAAAGTAACCCACCTGTTATTTGTAAACCTTGTAATGGACGGTCTGGGTGCGATCATGCTCGGCAATGAACCGGCTCTTGAAAAGTACATGAAAGAAAAACCAAGAGTCCGTGATGAGAGTATCGTGAGCAAGAAGATGATGGCTCAGATTGTTACGATGGGAGCGTGGCTGACAATCATTAGTTTCCTGTATTTGAAACTGCTGTTCTTTAAAAACCTTTTTGATAATGAACAGCAGCATCTGACCGGATATTTCGTATTGTTTATTGTAAGTGCACTGTTTAATGGATTCAACGTCAGAGATGACAGGTTTGGAATCTTTAAGGGATTAAATGAAAATAAGGGATTCCTGAAAGTGTTCTTTGCGATTATTCTGGTTCAGGCACTGATTGTAAATGCAGGATTGATTCCGCTTCAGGCATTTACCTGGATTGGTAATATGTTCAGTTGTGTTCCGTTTGGAATCAAAGGATGGATTGCTGTGGTTCTCCTTGCGGTAACGATGATACCGGTTGATCTGATCAGAAAGTGTATTGTCGGACCGAAAGACTGAGTTTAAGTGATGAATACCTATGGAAAAGCCTTTATTTATGCAGGCTGCAAGCAAATTTATTTAAGGATTGGCAGCCTTTTGGGTATTACTTGCTGAATAACAGAATACTCTAATAATAGAAAAACCTTACTGATTTTCAGAAATGAAGCTGAAAGTCGGTAAGGTTTTTATTTGTTTTGAAAGGTATAAATTTTCGTTTGCAGGAATACTTTCCCTTTCGCCTAACATTAACAAATTCTTTTTAAATTACAAATAAAAATATGAGATAATTTCTCAAATACTGTTTACAAAATGTAAAAAATGAATATAATAGATAGTGAAAGTAGGGAGGAATTTGGAGGTAACTATTATGTTGTGTCAGTTTACAGTTAAGAATTTTAAAAGTATACGGGATGAGGCAACGTTTGATATGCAGGCTGCTGCCGTTTCTGAACATGAAGATCGAATCATCAAGGATAAAGACGGTGAATTGTTTTTACCGGTGTCAGCTATTTATGGACCGAATGGTGGTGGTAAATCAAATGTTCTGGAAGCTCTTCATAGTTTATCCTTAAAGGTACTTCGACCATTATATGCAACCAGTGATAATGAAGATCGTGTGATTTCCTGGAAGAAGCGGGTTATTGAGCCATTTGTTTTTTCGCAGAAGAAAAAAGAAGAACCTACGGAATTTGAGGTGTTTTTCAGAACGGGGCGGGCAGAATATCGTTATATATTAAATATAAAGCATGATATGGTTTTATATGAACGTCTGGACCGTATTAAGTTAGATACCGGAAGAAGGTCAGCACTTTTTGAACGAGGCGATGAAGGAATTATTCTTAAAGGTGCTTTCGCAAGATTAAAAATAAGTGATGAATTATCGGACACACTTCTGTTACTCTCCTATCTGGGCATTACTTATCGGAAAAATGAAGTCGTTAATGATGTGATGGATTGGTTTGAATTTGGAATTGATTTTATGAATTATGGAAATCCGATGCAGGAGTTGCGTATGGCTATTGCCAATTCTGATGAAATTAAGGATCTGGTTCTGAAAATGATTCAGGAAATGGATCTGGATATTCTGGATTTTCGTGTGGAAGAAAAAGAACAAAATCGGATTGAAGTCTTTACCAAACATGAAGTGGGTGGTTATGAAGCTGAACTTAATTTGTCAGATGAATCCAGTGGCACAAAAAAATTGTTTGGATTGTTGCCATTTATTGCAGAAAGCCTGATTGATGGAACAACTTTAGTAATTGATGAATTGGATGCAAAAATTCATCCTGCATTACTGCGTCATATTATTATGCTTTATAACGATATGGAAGTAAACCGCAAGGGAGCTCAATTGATCTTTACGTCTCATGATTTATCTACCATGAACAGTGAAGTGTTTCGCAGGGATGAAATATGGTTCGTGGCAAAAGGGACTAGCCAGAATTCTAAGCTGTATTCTCTGGTTGAATTTAAGAACAGTAAAGGCGAATCTGTCCGGAAAGATGCAAAGTTTGACAAGCAGTATCTGGAGGGGAAATATGGCGCTGATCCATACCTCAGAAAAATTATAGATTGGGGGACTGTGAATGCCTAAAAAAGCCGGAATGGAATCATGGAAGAAAAAACGTCGTCAGGAATACATGGAAATGAAAGAGTACCGTTATTATATTTTCTGCGAAGGCCAGCAGACGGAACCTCGATATTTTGAAGGATTCAAGAAATTGATTGAGGACAACCCTGTCTACCGAGACATGGTATTGATTGAGATTGAACCATGCCAGGCAGAAACCATGCGGGTTATCGCAATGGCTGAACGATATGTCAAGAAAAACAAAATCAAAAAAGGGCAGATATGGTGCGTTTACGACAAAGACAGCTTCCCCTCGGGCGATTTCAATGGTGTCGTACATCGGGCAGAGCAGCTGAATAAGGAAAATCCAGACTTACAGTATCATACAGCATGGAGCAACGAATGTATTGAATTTTGGTTTCTGCTTCATTTTGCGTATTATACTTCCAATAATCACCGGTCAGAATATATCAGTTTTTTAAATGATAAGTTTGCAGTGTTAGGACTTGGAAAATATCAGAAAAACATGAAAGATATTTTTGCGATTCTGATGATGAAAGGAAATCCAAGGCTGGCGATTCGGTATGCAAAGCGGATTATTAAAGATGGAGAAGGTAAAACACCGACTGAGATTATACCGGGAACGAAGGTGTATGAGTTGGTGGAGGAACTGGCGAAGTATTTGCCGGGAGAGCAGAAAAAATATTATTGTTGAATAACTGGGAGGGGTATTAGTGACCATAACAGATAAAATTAAAAAATTACAAACCTTACCTTGGTATGCTTTACATGATATTGCAGTAAAAAAGGGAATTGAAGAAAAAGAAGTTAATGGAAAAGAAAAAGGTGCAGTAATAGAAAAAATATTATCTTATGGAGTTCTAACAGATGAAGAAATAGAGCAATATGTAAATGATTATATCTACGGTAATCGTGTTACATTTACGTTATGGACGTTTCAGAAGGCATTGGAAAATTCTGATTATGATGTAGTATGTTCTTTGGAAAATTCTGAAGAAGAGCATTTAACTATTTCAGAATACAGAAAATTAAAGTTTTTGTCGATAAAAGAGTACGATGATCGGATAGAAGCATTGTACGTATATAGTAAAGAATATTCATATATCGATGAAAATGGACAAAATGCAGGTGTTTGGGAACAGCATCGAGGATGCTTATGGATAGGTAGAACTTCAACGTATTTGGCATGCATTAGTAAGCATGAAAAAATGACTACTTTTATTACAAAGTATATTGCGGAAATGTTGAAAAACTCAATAACTCAAATAAAGCCGCCAAAATCTGCAATTGATAAGTGCACAAATTTTAAGGCAATAAGTAGAATAGTATTGCAAGGGAAAGATGGAGAAAAAACTGTTGTATCAAGAGCAGGTGGAATTACTATTGAACAAGAGGAGGAGATTGGTAGAATTCGATCTGAAAGAATTGATACTTCTGGAAGTTTTATTTCTACAATTACAAATGATATAGACGCTACAATTAAGTATAATGTTAGAAATGGTAGCATTGGAATTTATAAACATTTGCCGGCTTCTGTTTTATTCAAATGGTCTGAAAATGCAATTAGGATTATTTTAGAAGAAATTCAAAAATTGAAGGGGAAGCCTGCTGAAGAAATCTTTAAAGAGGTAGGACAAGAAATAAAATGGACAGGAGCGAGTGGAATTGAAGCATCACAATTGAATTGGTATTTGACACAAGTCCTAGCTTGTCTTGACAGAGAAGAGTATGATTTCCAAATCCCGGCAGATAAATTATCGGTTCTGGATAATAATAAATGGTTTATAAAGTTTTCGCGAATATACTGTAGAACCTGCGATTCTTATGAGACTCCATATTGTACTGAATGCGGAGAGCAATTGAAGATAAGTAAGAGTGTCATAAAAGAATGTGAATGTGGTGCACCAGTGAAAATTAAATGTGCCGAGGGTCATGATGCTTGTGAAATTATAAACTGGTATATTCCAAAAACTTTATTGATAAACATGATTAATAAAAATATTCAGAAAGTTTTTAAGGACTATTCCTTAGATTATAACATTTGTATTGTGGGTGATAGGGGATACATAGTTAATGGAACGGAGAATATACAATCGGAGATTGAAATTCCATTTGCAACAATAGAGTGTTTTAAACACGATTCAGTGGCACTTACGCAAAGAGTGAAAGCTTATGCGGTAAATATGAATGAAAAATGTGGTTCTGGAACCTGTTCGTATGAGAAAATCGAAGAATGTATAAAAAATGATGGGATGGCTTGTCTACCTAAAGTTTTTTATACGATTTTGCCAGGTTATCGACCTCAACCTCATAAGGGGATGGAATATGGTGATGTGGCTGCGGAAGTGAAAATTGGAAATAGAGTTTATGACTTAAAAGGAATCATAAAAAAGAATAGTGAAAATCGTTCTAAAAAAATTGTTGAAGATAATGAAAAAATAAGAAAACCTCTGTTATCAACGTCAGAAGAAGGACAACAAATCATTCGTCAGTTTGTTGAACAAGGAATGATAGATGCTCGTTGTCAAATAATAGCAGTAGTTGTGCCGCAATATATTGATGCAGGATTTAAAGGAACTCTAAGACATTTGGCAAGATTGTCTGGGAAGAAAGTAACGTTTATCGAGCTAGATGAAATATCTGAATTGATTTCGATTAATGAGAAAATAAAAGTATTGTAGTTCACCAAATGATAAACGAGTAGTTAAAAAAATTATCCAGAAGATCGCAGTAGACAAGGATGGGAATGTAAATAGTATTGCGTTTTTGGGTAGCTCTATGGAGGAGAAATTAGACGGGTTGTCTTACTTTTAATAAGACAGTTTTTTGGAGAGAAGTTTATGAAAATTTTTATGTCGGATTTAGATAATACATTGATTTATTCTTATAAGCATGAGATTGGAGAAGAGAAGACCTGTGTTGAGATTTACCAGGACAGGGAGGTCTCCTATATGACAAACCGATCTTGTGAATTGTTGAAAGCAGTAACAGAAGAAATTTTATTTGTACCAACAACAACCAGAACAATAGAACAATATGAAAGGATTCATCTTGATGTAGGGATTCCGAAGTATGCTCTTGTATGTAACGGAGGGGTTCTTCTTGTCGATGGTGGGGAAGACTCACAGTGGTACCAGGAGTCTTTGCAGATGGTGGGTGATTGCCAGGAGGAATTAGAGAAGGCTTGGAATTGTCTGGAAAAAGATGAAAACAGAAGTATGGAATTAAGAAATATTAAAGAACTTTTTCTGTTTACAAAGAGTGAAAAACCGTGCCAGTCTGCAGAGCGATTAAAGGAAATTTTGAATCTTTCTCTCGTGGAAGTGTTTCAAAATGGGGTAAAGGTATATGTGGTTCCTAGAAAATTGAGTAAGGGAACGGCAGTGAGAAGATTAAAAGAAAGGTTGGATGCCGAACTGGTGATTGCTGCGGGTGACAGCGAGTTTGATCTTCCGATGCTGCAGGAGGCGGATCTTGCAATTGCACCGAAAGGACTGACAGATAAGTACAAGATTAGGGAAGATATCGTAGGTGTGGGGAGGACAGACATATTTTCGGATCAGATGTTGGAAGATATATTAAAATTTTTAAAGAAAGGTTTACAAAGCCGCCAGATACAATAAAGTCTGCTTTATGAAACGGAGAGAGATAGGAGGAGCGAAAGAAATTATTATGATAATTTATGTTCTGTTGGTCTTTGCTTTGGTGGTGGGAATTACAACAGCTTTAGCCCAGTTTAAAAAGGATGCGAGTTTAAAAGGAAAACAGGCAGAGATGTCAGAAGGAGTGACTGGGAAAGACACTGTTAGTATAGTGAGATACCTTTTTGCAGGATGTATTGCCGCTATTATTTGGCTTTTTTTGATTTGTGCGGTAGCTTATGTGTCACATAAAACAGATGACGACTTAATCTATTTGATCTTTGCGTTTTTTGGATGGAGAGCATTAAATAAAATTCAGCCTGCAATGTTTGTTTGGATACCGTTGATTGGATGGGTCATATATTTCTGTGTAAAATTTATACTTTCAGCCATTGTTGGAGTATTTGTAACGCCAGTGGTGATTTTTAAATTTTTATTGTATTTGACAAAACAGATGGTGGGTTAATATTTCATATCTGCCTTGTATAATTTAAAGCCTGTCAGTGTATATCTTCCCATAGAAATGACTATACGTTTTCATATAGCCATTTGTGTAGTAACTCTTTTAGCGTTATTCATTTTCTGCCGTTTTCAAAAGGTATAGTGCATACACAACCGAAACGATACATAAGAAGATACATCCAGCCAGATGCTTATGTATCGTTATCGCATTTTCATTTGCAAATACACTCAGGCTGTTAATAACACTATGCGTAATGATGCAAGGCCAAAGACTTTTTCCCTTATAAAAAATAATTGTAAAGAGAAAGCCAATGGCAACTGCATAACAGATCTGCATCAATGTTTCTGGAATATCTTTTCCATTAAATAAATTCACAATATGACCGAATCCAAAAGTAACACTTGAAATAATAATAGCCTGTTTTACATTTGTTTTGCATATTGCTTTAAACAGGAAACCTCTAAAAATCACTTCTTCCAAAAATCCTACACACAACATGCTTATAACATATAAAACAGTTTCAGTTAAAGTTAGATTCAGGTGAAATCCCCACCAAAGATTGGTTGATGCCAATAATACAAGTGGAACAAAATATAAGTATTTTTTGGCATTTGCGCCAAAAGAGCAAAGACCATATTTCACATTCAGTTCATATTTATGAATCCAAAGATACAGTATAAGCGTTAATATAATGCAAACCGGTGCAGTCACTATCTTTGCAATTCCTATCGTTTCTGAAACGCTATCTCCAACACTCATCAGCACAATATAAACACCGATCCATATTAATGCAAAATGTAACTCATTCTTATCGTATATCTTCTTCATTTTTGACCTCCCTATTTACCGCCAATATTGCTCCCCGGTATGCCCGCCCCAGATGGGTCGCCACAACCTCTTCATCATATTCCAAAGAATTATTGGCAATGATACTTGCGTATCCGTGAGCGAACAGGGCAATCGTCAGAAAGACTTCTTTTGTCTGTTCTATACTCAACTCCATTGCTTCCTGCATTGCGGAAAGAATGGGCTTAAGTTCTTCGGAATCTATCATTTCCAGCAAGCTGTTTTCAACAGCGAATCCCGACTGAAAAAGAAAGCGGAATAAATGTGGTTCTTCAATCGCGAAGCGAATATAGTTTAATCCAATTTCAAGCATCATTCCATTCTGTGGGCTTTTTATATTCATCAGATATTCCGAATGGTACTGGTCCGATTTTGCATATACGGCTCTTTTCATGTCTTCAATTTTTGCAAAATAATACATAACGGGCTGCGTGGAACATCCGAGCTTTTGTGAAACCGTTCGTGCATTGACATTTTCTGCTCCGCTGGTTCTTGTAACCTCAAAAGCAGCATCTGTAACCATTTCCTTCGTAATTTTTGCCTTTGGCATTTGAAAATCTCCTTTTTATAATTCGAGTTATATAACTGTAATTATAATTTGGTCCGTACAATTTGTCAAATATAAATTAGAATTTCAAAAAATCATAACCTTTTAGCAGGGGGCATAGGAAATGATTTATGCATGATAGAATTGTGAAATAACGAAACCCTAGATGGCAGAATGAAAAATGTTAATCCAGGGCTATTGGTTGTATGAGTTATTTTATGCGAAGACATGAATAGTGTACTTCCAATTCTTTTGTAAAAATAAATCATAACGACATAATATGTCGATAAAAAGTGCTATAATACTAATGAAGGTATAGAGAAATGCAATATTTGTGGGAGAGCATTGCAAAATGGATAAGGCAACAAGAGTTTTGATACTATATCATCAGTTGCTTAGTGGACAGATGATAGATAAAGTTACATATTCTTTAGAGCATGGTATTAATGAACGTACATTCGACAGGGATATTGAAACTATCCGATTATTTTTAAGAGATATTTATTCTGGGGATCAGGTGTTATTTGATAGAGAAAATAATACCTATTATTTGTCAGGGAAAAGACCGAAATACATTGATCGAATGGATGCAACTACTATTTCTAAAATACTTCTTGAGAGTAAAACATTGCGTAAGGATGAAATGAATGGGTTGATAGATACTGTGTTGTCAGCGGTAACTCCGTATGATGCAAAAGTGATTGCTGAATATTTGTCTATGGATATTCGGGATTATTCATCCGAAACTCGACATGCAGTATTAAAATTTGTTGGAGATTTATACGCAATACTGAAAATGGGATATGACATAGCGGTTACTGTAGAAAATAGTGATGATCAAGCAGATGTGATGAATGTATCACCTTTGGAAATTGTTTGTGTAGACAGTGTGTTTTATCTTATTGCTGCACAGAATTACAGTATAAAGAGAATTATTAAAATTAGTATAGATAAAATTATCAGTTTTAAATCTTTGCAGACAACATTCGCTCTTGCATTAAAAGAAAAATATTACAAAACCAAGGAGGAATAGAAATTTATGGCAGTGAAATTTCCGTTAGAAATGAAAGATGGGGTTCAGGTAAGAAACATTTCAGAATTGAAAGAGAATTTTGATGTTGAGAAAGTAGTAGGATATTTTTTTGATGGAAAGTTAAAGAAATGGCTCGATGCCAGATGGTATGAAGATGAGTCTGAGGCAATAAGCAAATTGGACGAAAGTAATCCATTGTTAGCACATCATTTATGTGAGATTTTTGGAGTGGAATATGAAGAAGAAAGAATTAATCCAGAAGAGATTGCGGTAAGAAATGCTCAGATTACTAAGTTAAAACAGTACACAGATGATGAGGAAATCATTAAAAATGTTGATGCCGTGGCATTTGATCAGGAAGAACTTGCTGATTTGTATGAAAAAGGTGTAGAGAAAATATATCTTTGTGAAGGAAAGTTTAAAATCCCCAAATCTAAGAAAAATTTGAAATATGAATTGATAGGTGACGTACAAGCGGATGGACTGGAGGTAGATTCTGTTGAAGAAATTTTGCACGAAAACGCATGTGAAAGTTTGGAATTAGATATATCAAGTATTCCAACAGAATTAGCAGATTACATTGGATATAAAGAATATGTAGATTTAGACGATTATGTCGTATGGTGTGATTATAAGGGAAATCTTTTGTCTTATGAGCACGATAGTAAAATAATACCTTTCTTTAAAAATAAAAATGCACCAAAGGTAAATACTTTAGACCGATATAAAATTTGGAATAAAAAGACCAACGAATATAGTAGCTTTGCAGGTTATTCAATAAGAGGGGGAATGGGAAAACCTTATCGTAATAAAATGATATATAGAGGTTTAAAAGGATTATGCGCATATGATGTTCATACGCAAAAGAATGATTGTCTATATGAAGATATATCTTTGGTTTATAGAGAGTTTTCGATAAGTGATGATAAGGTAGCTTTTATTGATGATACAGAGAGAATTATTGTATTAGATTTAAATAGTAAAAAGGTAATTTTCAAAAAAGAACTTACATCACCGATATTTCTACGTTCACATAACTTTTGCTTGGGTAATGGTAAGTTGTTTTATGAGGAAAATCGATTAATAATGCAGTATGATTTTGATACACAGAAAACAACCCATGTTTATAAATATAACATTCCAGAAAAAGATATGGGATATGCTGAATTTGAAATGTTTATGTATATACAAAAAATGGTATGTTCGCCAAATGGGTTATATGTGATTTTTTGGGACAAATGTGAGTGGAAAATGAAAGTTGTGAAAATTAAAACCAATAATGAAATAGAATATTTGGATTGTAGTTGTATGCCTGATGGAAGTAACCATATGTGGTTTTTTGAAAATAATACAAATAGAAAAAAGAATTCATATTTGGTAATGTATATGGAAAGTAAGATGTACATTCTCAATATGTTGAATGATGAAATTACAGTTTATAGTGGTACATTTCCTACATCTATGAATCAAATACAGCTTGTCGGATATTACTTATATTGGGGACATGATAAGAGGGAACCCTCATATAAAGTGAATTTAACTGAAAAATGGAATCCTATTGTACTTGATAGAAACTCGACTTCTCATCCAAAAAGAAAGCTTGGGTTATTTCACTATTAAAGGATAAAAGGGAGCATGAAACATGAATTTAAAAGATAATTTATTGCGATATTTAGATGCAGGATTTCCAATTCTGTATATTAACAGTTTTGAAGAAGCAAAAATTGAAGAAACAATAAAAGAGATTGCAGATCGCAGGACAGTAGCGATTTGGAGTATGGCAACAGGGTATGGAGAATTTTCTACCAAAACAAATGAATGGTTGATGCCACCAACAAAAGATGATTCTACAGATATTGAGTCTGTTCTGAATAATAAACTTATTTATGAGAGTGATTTGCAAAGAACAATATTTGTTATTAAAGATGTACATATGATTTTAGAGAATCCGCAGGTTATTGCGTTGATTAAAGAAATTGCTAATAAAATCAGTGCAGGGTGTGATAGCTGTATTATTTTGATCTCTCCAGTGATTAAAATACCGGTAGAGTTAGAAAAATATATTACCGTTTTGGAGAATGATTATCAGAGCTATGATGATATCTGCCGAATTATTAAAGAATTTGTTTCTGAAAATGAATTGCCAGAGTTAAATGCAAAGCTGCTCGAAGATTTGGCGATGGTATTTAAAGGATTATCTGAGTTTGAGATTTTGAATCTGCTAGCATTAGCGGTGTCTGACGACGGGGAACTTACAAGAAAAGATTTATCTTTGATTTTTGAACAGAAAAAGCAGATGATTTTAAAATCTGGTCTTCTTGAAATGATTCCGTTAAAGGAAAAGATTGAAGATATTGGCGGACTTGAAAATCTGAAAGCGTGGCTGAGAAGGAAAGCAATCATTATTAAAAATATAAAGAAGGCTGAAGGCTTTGGTGTAGATATGCCAAAGGGTGTATTGATTGCAGGTGTTCCTGGCTGTGGAAAATCATTGTGTGCGAAAGCAGCAGCAAGTCTGTTTGAAGTGCCGATTCTTCGATTGGATGTAGGAAAACTGATGGGAAAATATCTTGGTGAGAGTGAAGCGAATCTCCGTAAAGCAATCAATCTTGCAGAAGCGATTTCTCCGTGTGTGCTTTGGGTCGATGAATTGGAGAAAGCGTTCGCAGGAATGGGAAGCGATAATGGACATGAAGTGACTACCAGATTGTTCGGTACATTTCTGACATGGATGCAGGAGAAGACAAGCACAACATTTGTAGTTGCAACAGCGAATGATATTACGAAATTACCACCGGAATTATTGCGTAAAGGACGTTTTGATGAAATTTTCTTTGTTGGACTTCCAAAAGAGGATGAGAGACGGAAGATTTTCGAGATACATATTTCCAAAAGACGCAAACAGGATATTGTTGGAATTGATGTTGGAAAGTTGGTTTCTAAAACAAGTGGATATAGCGGTGCGGATATTGAGGGTGTAGTAAAGGAAGCTGTGGAATATGCATTTACAGAAGGCGCAGATGCATTAACAACAGAACATATCCTGAAAGTTATCAATAATACAAATTCTTTGTCAGTGATTATGAAAGAATCGCTGGATAAAATGACACAGGAGTATGAAAAACGTAAACTGAAGAATGCAGCACGATAGGATTAGGAGAGTGAACTTCGTGGAAAAAAATATAAATAATGAACCTCAGTTTGAGGAATTAACAGAAAAAGAAGCGAGAGAATTTAAAAAGCTATTATCTAAATTTATCAAATCTTATTCTAAAAAGGACGATAGTATCAGTGATAAGGAATGGTTAAAACGGCAGTTCAAAGAAGAACTTCCAGATATTACAGAAGAACAGGCTGAAAAATTAGCGGAAGAAACTGTAGATTCGATTAAAGAATATGACGATAACTTGAAATCAATCAATGAATCTGCAAAACGGGGAATGAGCAAAGAACAGTGGATGGCTGAGCATATTGCTAAAGCATCATCTGGAGTTTCTGTTATTCAGTATGGAGAATATTTGAATAACATTGACAGAACGCTTACAAATGCTAATGCACAGATGATGCGTACTGTTACAACCAAAGCAGGAGAAATCAGCCAATCATATAATCTGGACGGATTCATTGCCGAGCAGCATCATGTTAATACTTTTAATGCCAATGCAGCATTGCATAAAAGTAAATATTTTGCAGAAGTGAAAGTTCCAGAAGCTGGTGAAACTTACGGTAAAAATTCTGTTGATGTAGTAATTCGTGATTCAACGAATCCAAGAGCGACAGCGGTACATCAGTATCAGGTGAAATATGGTTCCGATGCAAAAGCAACAATTCAGATGTTGCGTGACCATGGAGATGTGACAAAGTATTCTAATCAGCAGATTGTTGTTCCGGCAGATCAAGTTGAAGAAGTACAGAAAGCATTTCCAGGAAAAACGGTTGTTTCCTGTATTGGTGGAACAGACAAAGTTTCCGTTACCAGCACAGAATTGACCAAAGAGCAGGCGAAAGAACTTCAACTGAAAGTTCAGGACGGTGGACAGACATTAACAACGGATTGGAATGTTTTTCAGACGAAAGATTTGGCATTACAAATTGGAAAGAATGCTGGAATGATGGGTTTACAGGCAGCAGCAATAACAACAGGCTTTTCACTTGCGGCACAGGTAATCGAAGGTGATGGCATTGATGTTGAAGAAACTGTTGGTCTGGCTTTAAAAACAGGCACAGATGCAGGAGTGAAAGCAGCAGCGGCGGGTGCTTTGAAAGTCGCTTCTGAAAAAGGAATTATTCGCTTGATTCCGGCGGGAACAGCCATTGGTACGATTGTCAATATTGCTTGTGTAAGTATTGAAAATATCAAGATATTGTCCAAAGTTGCAACAGGAGAATTGACCATGTCTCAGGCTATGGACCAGATGGGAAGAACATCTATTTCAATGGTGTACAGTCTTGGCTGGGGTGCTGCAGGTATGGGAATCGGAGCAGCTGCATTGTCTTGGATTCCGATTGTAGGCCCGGTTGTTGGGGGACTTGTCGGTGGTATTGTTGGCGGTATGGCTGGTTCTAAATTTGGAGAAGCTGTTTATGGAGGTTTGAAAGCAGTTGGAAAAGTTGTAAAAAATGCTTGCAAGTCGGGATGGAATGCAGTAAAATCTGGTTTTAACAAAATCAGAGGAAAATTACGTATATAAATTATAGAATGTGAATGCTATAACATTGAAAAGATAACATACTTTTGTGGATTTTATGACTCAAGCATGTGGAATTGCGGAAGAGTTAAAATGTTTAAAAATATTTTTGTAATAGGAGAAATATGGGGAATATAAATAATCTTGCAAAAAAGGCTAAAAAAAATAGAAAAATTGCAGAGAAATTAAAAGAGGATTCTGTAGCGATAAAAGACGTACACGATAGTCATGCAATTATGTATGTAACTGAGAAATTAAATAAGGCGTATAAGCAGAGTGTTATTGCTTTAACCCAAACTGAAGATGCATATGAACAATTGGAAAAAGATTCAAATAGAAGAGGTGAATACGAAGTTGTCATTGATCATTTAAAGAAATCTGTATCTGAGATGGAAGAGATTAAGAAATAAATGAATAATAGAGAAAAACTTAATTTGTGTCAGCACTTCTGTCACAAATTAAGTTCGATATGAATGGTTGCAGGAATTGAATGAAAGGGAAAAATGGATGGAAAATGAAATTAGTTCAGCTGGAAATCTTATCAAAATTATAGAAGATTCAAGGAACAATGCATTAAGAAAAGTAAATGAAGAACTTATAAGAATGTATTGGAATGTTGGCGAATATTTAAGCAAGGAAGCTAAAAATACAGCTTTTGGAGATGCTTATATTGACTCTGTTGTTAAAGAAATTCAGGTAGCTTTTCCAGGTATAAAAGGGTTCAATAGACGTGGTTTATACAGAATGAAGCAATTCTATGAAACTTATTGCGGTGATGAATTTGTGTCAGCACTGCTGACACAAATTAGTTGGACAAACCATCTGGCAATTATGTCAAAAGCTAAAACGATGGAGGAAAGGCATTTTTATATAACCCTTTGTATAAAAGAGTCCTACTCTTCCCGAGAATTAGAACGCCAAATCGACAGCGGCTATTATGAAAGATATATGCTTTCTAAAGAGAAACTTCTCCCGGAGCCGATAAAAGGCTTGAAAGAAAATCCATTTTTGGATTCTTATGTAATAGAATTTCTTGATCTACCCTCAAATTTCAAGGAATCAGATTTGCGGAAAGGTCTTATCCAGAATATGAAAGAGTTTATTCTGGAAGTAGGCAAGGACTTTACATTTATTGATGAAGAATATCGGGTGCAGGTCGGTGGCGAGGATTTCCGCATTGATTTGTTGTTCTTCCATAGAGGACTGCAGTGTCTGGTTGCTTTTGAATTGAAAATCGGTAAATTCAAACCAGAATATATTTCAAAAATGGATTTCTACTTAGAGGCATTGGATCGCCAAAAGAAGAAAGAGAATGAGAATCCAAGCGTGGGAATGATTCTTTGTGCTTCTAAAGACGATGAGATAGTAGAATATGCAATGAGCAGAACTTTGTCACCAATGATGGTTGCAGAGTATAAGTTACAGTTACCGGATAAAGCTGTATTACAGAAGAAATTGCAGGAGTTAATCAATATGCCATTGCTTGAACAATAACTATTAGTGTTTGCGTAAGTACAAGTGAAAAAGGGGTGGGTTGCTTTATGAAATTATATATTATCGGAAATGGATTTGACTTAAATCATGGAATGCAAACTTCTTATTGGCATTATAGGGAATTTTTACATCAAAGATATTCAAGTCTGATTAGAAATATCAAGAGTCGTCATATTTAAGTGGATATTACTGTGATTTTGACATCGGAAAATTATATTTTAGGTGATACGGGAAATAGCTACAGTAATGATGCGTTTTATGGAAGTTTATAAGTAAGTTTAAGATGAGACAGGGAGTTCCCAAATCTGCAGAGGAGTTGGGAACTCCTTTTTTTATCGGAAGCAAAAAAAATACAAGGACAGATAAAAATATTTATAGATTCCTTTCTGTTGTGTGAAAAGCAAGGAAAAAGAGTCGTTTTAGAACAATAAAAAGTAAGGATTGTAAATTTTCCATTTGGGAGAGGTCGGATATAATAAGAACATCAAAAGAAATAAAAAGTTAGGAGGAAAAAATATGAAATTTAAGAAAACCGTAAGTTTGTTACTGGCAGGATGTATGGCTGCTTCCATGGCAGCATGTGGAAATGGTGGAGATGCTAAGAACAGTAGCAGCGAAAGCACCAGTGAAAGCAGCAAGAGCACTAGTGAGCAGTTGGAAGCTAAGGAGGATGATTCAGAACCGGTAGAGATTAATTATGCCACATTTATGGTTGGTTCTCATCTGTCCGCAAAAGCAGAGGCTAAAGTAATCGAGGAGTTCAACAAGGAGTACGAAGGCAAGATAAAAGTTAATATCGAGGAACTGCCCAGTGATTCCGCTTATATTGATAAGATGAAAACTCTGGCGGCTTCAAAGGCACTGCCGGATGTGGTAATCGGAAAAGAAGGTATCCGTGAGCTGGCAGTGAAGAATGGACAGGCAGTAGATTTGATTCCGTATCTTGAGGCGGATACTGAGTGGAAGAAATACGTGGGAGAGGGCGCGATCGAATATAACAAGGATGGCGATCAGCTGTATTCTATTGCCAATGCAAAACAGATCGTAGGATATTTCTATAATAAAGAAATGTTTGACGCAGCAGGAATTAAGCCGGCAGAGACCTGGGATGAGTTTATGGAAAACAACGACAAGCTGGTAGAGAAAGGTTATACACCGCTTGCACTGATGACCGGAGAGAACTGCTGGACGACAAACCTCTGGCTGGCAGCTATGATTGGAACCGATGGAGAAGCGGGAAATGAGTTTATGAGTCAGTTCCATCCGGATTCTTATGAAAATGATTCTGTAATCAAAGGTCTTGGCATGATTCAGACTTGTCTGCAGAAATATACAACAAGCGATGCCATCGGAGCCTTGTATGCCAATGCAGCAAATAATTTCCTTCAGGAAAAGGCAGCAATGATTGCAAACGGACCTTGGATGACACCGGATTTTGCCGATACAGAGAATACAGCAGAAGGATTTGAAGCAAAAGTAGGAGTTGCAGCTTATCCGGAAAGCGGATTGATTGAGCAGTATGAGGTTGGTTATACCCTTTGTACAGCTGGTAAAGATGAAAAGGTTCAGGAAGCAGCTCTGGAATTCCTGAAATTCAAAACCGGAAAACGTGCACAGGAAATCTTCCTGGAAGATAACGGAGCACTTCCTCTGACAGAGCATGTAGCGCTGACAGATGACTTTAAGGCAGCAAATCCATTGATCGCAGAGTTGGTAGATATGAGTAATTCCAATACTTATGATTTCAACAACATTGACAACACTGCTGTAGCAAGTACGATCGAAGCATTCTCAGCAAATTATCCGGAACTTGCATCAGGCGGAATCACACCGGAAGAAATGGCTAAAAAGCTGACAGAGGCGGCTGCAAAGAGTAAATAAAGAAACCGGGCAGCAGGAAAGGGATGAAAGAAGTGACAAAAAAGAAAAAATGGATTGTAATATTTCTGGCGCCGGGCATGTTGCTGTTTGTGTTTATATTCCTTATCTCCATGGTGCAGTTGGGAATTACATCCTTTACGGACTGGAGCATAGGAGCAGATCCGGTGTTCTCAGGGTTGGCAAATTATATTTATCTTTTTACAAAAGACAGCGACTTCATCAGAAGTATTTTCAATACAGTTATATGGATTGCGCTGCAGTCAACTGTGCATGTATGCATCGGTACCGTGCTTGCATTGATACTCAGAAAAAGAAAGTGGTATACAGGTGTCATGCGGACCGTGTTTATGGTACCCAACATCATCTCAAGCGCTGCCCTTGGAATGTTGTTTCTGTGCATCTTGAATCCGCAGTTTGGAATGGTGAATAATCTTATAAGCAAGATTACAGGTTCCGAGTTTACGCAAAACTGGTTCTTAAGTTCCAATACCGCATTTTTTACGGTGACCATGACCTGGCTGCCGTATGCGGGACTGGTTACGATCCTGGTGATGGCGGAGATGGCGTCCATTCCCCAGGAACTGTTTGAGGCGGCAAAGGTGGACGGAGCAACAGAATTCCAGATTGATTTGAAGATTGTTCTGCCAATGATGAAAAACATTATCGGAACTTCTACGGTTCTGGCTTCCACCAGTATGATGCAGAAACTGGATATCATCATGATGACAACCAATGGGGGACCAGGGGGAAGGACGATGAATATGCCGATGTATCTGTATCAGACAGCGTTGACTGACAATAATTACGGGCTTGCAAATGCCCAGGGTGTGGTTCTGATTGTTCTGGGACTCTGTGTCGTAGGACTGATTAGAAATATTTACCGGATGGATAAGAATTAGGAAAAAGGTGAAAGGCTGGGTGCAGAAGATGAAACTAGTTCGTAAAGTGTTGACAGCAATATTTTTAATTTTTATTGCGGCAATTTCAGTGGTTCCCTTTCTTTGGGTTCTTTCCTCATCATTTAAAAGTAATTCAGAAATTATGTCGTCCGTGGTTGGTTATCCAAATGGTCTGAACCTGAAAAACTATGTAAAGGCGTTTGAACTGGCTCCGCTGGTGACCTTTTATAAAAACAGTATTATAGTGGCAATTATATCAACAATTTTAAATCTGCTGATATTCAGTATGGCCGCGTATGTACTGGTAAAATGCAGGTTTAAGCTGAAAGGTCTGATTACCTTATTATTCTCAGCGGCCCTGGTTATCCCGGGAGCAGCGTTGCTTCAGCCACTGTATCAGACGTTACATACGGCGCATCTGTATGATAAGCTGTGGGGATTGATTATCGTATATGCAGCACTTGGAATGCCCACGACGCTCTATATCATGATGAGTTATTATAAGACGATTTCCAATACCCTGGAAGAGGCCGCATATATTGATGGAGCAGGATTTTTCCGGACGTTTGCTCAGATCATACTACCGCTTACAAGACCGGCGTTTGCCACCGCAGGCGTGCTGCAGTTTTTGTTCTGCTGGAATGAATTCCAGTTTGCATTGACGCTTACTACCGGAGTGGAGAAAAGAACGCTGCCGATTGCATTATATTACTTTAAGAGTTCTTTTGCCAGTGATTATGGTGCAATGTTTGCAGCTACAGTTCTTGTAACGATCCCAAGTATTATTGTATATATCCTGATGCAGAAGCAGGTAATTGCAGGACTGGCAGCAGGAGCAGTAAAAGAATAAATTACAGTAAACGGACATGTCTGCTGCTGCAGACATATCCGTTTATTTTCAAACACGCTTTGTAAATGGAAGGAATTGTATCAAATGGATGGAGAGTTTTTAAAAATAGAAGATTACAGAATTATTCAGGATACTTTTTCAGAGGATGAGAATAAGTACTATGAAGGCATTCTGACACAGGGCAATGGTTATTTCCATGTCAGAGGAAGTTTTGAGGAGGGGTTGACGGATGCCCCTCAGGATGAGAAGTATGTAAGATCCATGAAAAGTGTGACTACGGAACAGCAGAGACATCCATTGTCAAAGCAGGGAACATTCCTTCCGTTGATCATGGGGCAGCATCCGTTTCTCGGGGAAGTTATTGTGAATCTTCCGTTTTTTATGGGAATCACTGTGTATTCTTCAGGTGAGAAGCTGGATATGGTACATAGCAGGATTCGGGAGTTCTCCCGAAGTCTGAATATGAAGACAGGGGAATTGATTCGAAGTTTTGTCTGGGAAACCGAAGAGGGGGAAGAGCTGAGGCTGGAATTTAAACGGTTTGCCAGTATGAAAAAAGAGCGTCTGTTTATTCAGAAGATGACGATTCACGTTCTGAAGGGGACGCCGGATATTCAGGTAATAACCGGGATTGATGGAAGTGTGACTACCAATGGACATTGCCATTTTACCGAGCAGAGTTTTTGCGAGGAAGAGGGTATCTTAAAGTGCCAGGTCAGAACAGATCTTGAAGAGGAGGTTTCGATTCAGTCCTTTGGAGAGTCGGTGGGATTGGATGTACAGGAGAAAGTGCGGGAAACCACATCCGGTATTTGGAGAATCTATAGGAATCAGGCGGAAGAGAACACGCTTGTATATACAAAATATACCGTGCTTGGTTGTTCCAGAGACAGATGCAGAGACTATAAAGATGAGATGGAAGTCCAGCGGAAAGAAGCCGCAGAGATGTCATATGAGACGCTGTTGGAAGAAAATGCAGAAGCATGGAACGTACGATGGGAAGCCGCAGAGGTAAGGATCGACGGAGACGAAAAATTACAAGAAGGGCTGAGGTTCTCTGTTTATCATTTAATCCGCTGTTACAATGGGATGGAAGAACGGACACAGGTATGTGCAAAAGGCTTTGCGGGAGAAGCGTACTATGGAAGGTATTTCTGGGACAGTGAGATTTATCTGCTCCCGTTTTATCTTTACACCAATCCTCAGGCAGCCAGAAGTCTGCTGATGTATCGTTACCATACGTTGGAGGGAGCCAGAAAAAATGCCGCCAGGTATCAGTGCAGAGGTGCCCGTTATCCCTGGCAGTCGGGTATTTCCGGTACGGAGCAATGTTCTCTGTGGGAGTACGCGGACAATGAGGTTCACATTACTGCGGATGTGGCATTTGCTGTGATGCATTATTATCTGGCTACGGAAGACCGGGAATTTTTGTTTCACTATGGAATTGAGATTCTGCTGGAAACGGCAAGATTCTGGGTTGACCGGGTGGACTGCGACAGTGATGGAACGTATCATCTGCTGAATGTCATGGGACCGGATGAATATTCGCCTATGACGAGGGATAATGGATTCACCGTCAGAATGGTAAAGTATAATCTGGACTCAGCTGTTGAAATGGCAAAATTTATGCGTGACGAGGTTCCGGGTAAGTATCGAATCGTCACAGAGGCGTTGGGAATCAGTGAAAAAGAGTTGGGCAGATTTAAAGAAATTTCCGCAGGTCTTTCACTGCCGTATGATGCCGGGCGTGACCTGTATTTGCAGAGCGCTGATTTCGAACAGTATGCGTCCATTGATCTGAGTCAATTGTGGAAGGACAAAAAGAAGGCATTTGGGCATTTTGCACCCCAGGAAAAAATTTACCGCACAAGGTGTATCAAGCAGGCGGATACTATAGCGCTCATGAGTCTTTTTGAGGATGAGTTTTCAGACCGACAGGCAGAGATTGCTTATGAATACTATACACCATATACGACCCATGATTCCTCGCTTTCTCCTGCAGTACATATGCTTGTTGCCAACCGTATCGGTCGGAAAGAAGACGTGGAAGAGTTTGTGAGAAGAACATTGGAGGTTGACCTTTCGGTAAAAAGAAAAGGTGCGGAAGACGGGATTCATATCGCTAACTGTGCCGCCCTGTGGCAGATGATAGTTTTGGGCTTTCTGGGATTGAAACCAGGTTATCAGTCGGGTGAGCTAAAAATCAACCCGCGTCTGCCGGAGTTTGTAAAACGTATCAAGACAAATATTCAGTGGAAAGGAAAGCAATATGAGGTTTCAGCTGAGAAAGAACAGTCATCTATTCATGAGGAAAAGATATGCAGATAAGAGGATTTATATTTGATCTGGACGGAGTATTGACCGATACCGCTGTTTATCATTATGAGGCATGGTTGAAACTGGCGGAAAAACTGAATCTGCGGTTTGACCGGAAGATGAATGAACGTCTGAAGGGGGTCAGCCGGTATCGTTCCTTCGAAATCATTCTGGAGGAAAATGATGCACTGGATCGGTTTACAGAGGATGAAATCAACACATTCATCACAGAGAAAAATGAGATTTACAAGACATTGATCCGGCAGATCACATCGGATGATATACTTCCCGGTATTAAAGAATTTCTCAGGGAGGCAAAGGAGCAGGATGTAAAATTGGCTGTCGCTTCAGCCAGTAAAAATGCGCATACAGTGCTTAGATCTTTGGGAATTGAATCTATGTTTGATTATATTGCGGACGCATCAAAGATTGTACGTGCGAAACCGGACCCTGAGGTTTTTACAGACTGTATGGTGCATCTTGGGCTTAACCCTTGGGAGTGCATCGGATTTGAGGATGCACAGGCTGGGGTGGAGGCAATTAAGGCAGCAGGGATGAAAGCAGTAGGAATTGGTGTGGAGGTGACAAGCACAGCGCCCGATATGAATTTACAAAGCACGCGGGAACTGTCAATTAATAAAATTGTAAAGTTTTTCTATTGACAAAAAGTACGTTCTGTAATATGGTAATAAAGTATAAACCGTTGAGAAAGACGAGTAAGCATTAAACAAGATCACAGAGAGCAGCAGATGGTGGGATTGCTGTATGGCGGTTATTGCTGAATGGACTTTTGAGGGCAGCCTGAAATCAGTGAGAGTAGGCGCTGTCGGGAACCAAACCCGTTATCAATGAGGAACGTATGACTGTACGTGGAAAGTGGACGATTCGTCAATTTGAGTGGTACCGCGATAATAATAGTGTCTATTATTAGCGTCTCAAGCTTTTGCTTGAGGCGCTTTTTGAATTTCATGAAAAGGAGAGAACAAAGATGAAAAAAAGAGTATTAGCAGTAATTATGGGAATGAGCATGATGGCGGCAGCATTTGCAGGATGCGGATCTGCGGGGAATGATTCCGCAACGGGAAAGTCAGACGCAGCTTCCGGCAGCAAAGATGAGAAAGTGTATACCATCGGTATCAGCCAGTTTGCAGAGCATGGATCTTTGGACAATTGCCGGGAAGGTTTTATCCAGGGATTGAAGGAGGAAGGATTTGAAGAGGGAAAGAATCTGGTCATCAAAATAAATAATGCAGATGCAGATACCGGAACAGCTTCTCAGATTGCAGACGGTTTTGTATCAGATAAAGTGGACCTGATCTGTGCGATTGCCACACCGAGTGCTCAGGCCGCTTACAATGCGGCTATGGAAAAAGAAATACCAGTCATCTATACGGCGGTTACGAATCCGGTGGCCGCGGAACTGGCCGCAGAAGATAAAAAGCCGGTAGGTAACGTTACAGGAACCAGTGATGAACTTCCGGTAGAGGCACAGCTGAAGATGATCCGTGAAATCCTTCCGGATGCAAAAACCATCGGAATTTTGTATACCACCAGCGAAGCAAATTCAGTATACAGCATTGAGCAGTATGAAAAACTGGCAGGTGATTATGGATTCACAATCGAGAAATCCGGAATTACCAATACTTCCGAGATTCAGTTGGCAGCTGCTGACCTGTTGGGAAAAGTGGACTGTCTGACCAATCTGACTGATAACACAGTGGTAAGCGCACTGCCTACTGTGCTTGGCATGGCAAATGAAAAAGGGATTCCGGTATTCGGAAGTGAGATTGAGCAGGTGAAGATCGGCTGTCTGGCAGCGGAAGGTATTGAATATACACAACTTGGAATTGATACGGGCAAGATGGCAGCCAAAGTTTTGAAGGGTGAGGCAAAAGCTTCCGATCTGAATTATGAACTGATTACGGAGAGCAGTCTTTATATCAATGAGAAGGTGGCTGAAAATCTGGATATTACCGTGCCGGATACGATGAAAGAACGTGCGGTTGAGTCATTTACGGAGATTACGGAAAAATAAAGGGAAGGGGCGGCGGATATGGATTTTCTGATCAGTGTTTTGGAGCAGGGGCTGATTTACGGTATTATGGCTCTGGGTGTATATATAACGTATAAGATTCTGGATTTTCCGGACTTAAGTGTGGACGGTACGTTTCCTCTGGGAGCGGCGGTGACAGCGGCCTTAATAAAAGCGGGTGTCAATCCATATCTGACACTCCCGATTGCATTTGCCGCTGGTCTTGCGGCAGGCATCTGCACCGGACTGATTCATGTAAAGTTTAAGGTACGTGATCTGCTGTCTGGTATTATCGTGATGACGGGATTGTATACGGTGAATCTGTTTATCGCAGGCACGAATAATGTTCCGTTATTCTCTACAGATACTATTTTCCGGAATGAGATGTTGTCCGGTTTTTTCGGGGACAATATCCCCCAGTGGCTGGATATTGTGATTATCCTGATCATTGTATTGATTTGTAAAGTGCTGCTGGATCTCTACATGAAAACACAGTCCGGTTATCTCCTGCGGGCGGTAGGTGACAATGATGTAATTGTAACAGCGCTTGCAAAAGATAAAGGAAATGTGAAGATTCTGGGTCTGGCGATTGCCAATGGACTGGTGGCGTTAAGCGGCTGCGTATTCGCACAGCAGTCGAGGGTGTTTGATATTTCCATGGGAACAGGAGCCTTGGTTATCGGTCTTGCCAGTGTAATCATTGGCTTAAGCTTTTTCCGGAGATTATCCTTTGTAAAGACGACTACGGCTGTAATCGTGGGTTCTATTTTCTATAAAGCCTGTGTGGCCCTGGCTCTGAAGTTTGCGGGAGCTACGGCTACGAAGCTGATTACGGCAGTCTTGTTCCTGTTGATTCTGATTGTCAGTGTAGACAGAAAGAAGAAGGTGAAAATAAATGCTTGAATTAAAACATATTCATAAATATTATAACCCGGGAACGATCAACGAGATGTGCCTGTTTGATGACTTTAATCTGACGATTGATGACGGACAGTTTGTATCTGTAGTAGGAAGTAATGGTTCCGGAAAAACTTCTATGCTGAACCTGATCTGCGGTAGTATTAACCTGGATTCCGGCAAAATTCTGATTGACGGCAAAGATATCGGAAAAGAGAAGGAATTCCAGAGAAACCGCTATATTGGAAGGGTATATCAAAACCCTGCCATGGGAACCTGCCCCAGTATGACGATCGCAGAGAATATGGCGCTGGCGGATAACAAAGGAAAAATCTATGGTCTCCGTTCCGGAAAAAATAAAGCCCGGATGGATTTTTACCGGTCGAGTCTGAGACAGTTGGGACTTGGGCTGGAAGATAAGATGGATGTAAAGGTGGGGGTGCTCTCCGGCGGACAGCGTCAGGCAATGGCACTTCTGATGTCCACCATGACGCCGATCCGATTTCTGATCCTGGATGAGCATACGGCGGCTCTGGATCCGAAGACGGCAGAGTTGATTATGGAACTGACTGATAAGATTGTAAAAGAAAAGAAACTGACTACGATCATGGTCACACATAATCTGCGCTATGCCGTAGAATATGGAAACCGCCTGTTGATGATGCATCAGGGAAAAGCGGTGATGGACCACGCAGGTGCAGAAAAAGATACGGTTCAGATGGAACAAATTTTGGAGAAGTTTAATGAAATCAGTATTGAGTGTGGAAATTAATACGAAAACTGGGTCCTTTTCTTTTCGCAGAATATGGGTTATAATAATCTCAGACATAATAAAATACCGTAACTTGAAAGCGCAATACAGATACAAAAGCTGAACATGAAACTTTATAATGAATGGCTGATAAGCCGGGGGAAAAATTATGGAAAGCAGAATGGAGAAGATTTGGGCAAAGCAGGACAATCGTATCGCCTTGAAGGTTTACAAGGGGCATTTTGCAACACCGAGTTCGCATATTTCTCATTACTTTGATATGACGACGCTGAAGGCGAGAGCATCAGAAGCCCGTGCAGTGGCGGAGGTGCTGGCGCAGCGTTACAGTCACAGTACGGTAGTGGATACTATTGTATGTATGGATGGGACAGAGATCATTGGCGGATATCTGGCGGAAGAATTGATGCATGCCGGAATTATGTCTATGAATCAGCATAATACCATTTATGTGATTGCGCCTGAGATGAATGGTTCCGGTCAGGTGATTTTCCGGGATAACCTGAAGATGATGATTGAGAAGAAGAATGTATTGATTCTTATGGCATCCGCCACAACCGGAAAGCTGCTTCAGAATTGTGTGGACAGCGTACTGTATTACGGCGGCAAGGTTGCAGGAGTGTCTTCCATCTTCAGTAATATTTCAAAGATGGCAGGTGTGGAAATTAATACCATATTCAATCAAAAGGATGTTCCGAATTATATCAGCCATAAGTCGAATGAGTGTGAACTTTGCAGGAAGAAGATAAAACTGGATGCTTTGGTAAATGGATACGGGTATTCAAAATTATAAGAACTGATAAGAGGGGATTGTGGTATTGGGAAGTAAGTTATGACTTTCCAGTCTGCAATCCCGTTTTGGACAGGAGAAAGATGGACAGGAAAGTATTGTTTTTTGATATTGATGGGACGCTGCTCAGTGAAAGTACCAGAGAAGTGCCGAAAAGCGCGCGGGATGCATTGGAACGCGCGCAAGCGAGAGGGCATCTGACATTTATTAATACAGGAAGAACAATATCGGGACTTCCCCCTATGTTTCTGGAGATGCCGTTCAGCGGATATCTCTGTGGATGCGGAACGTATATCAAGTACAAAGATGAGGTGTTGATGGCGCGCAGCATTCCACATCAGAGAGGAAGAGAGATTATACAGCTTGTAGGAGACTGTGACGGAGGGCTGGTTCTGGAAGGGCAGGAGGATTGTTATCTGCCTGGAAGTCGCTCCAGGTTTGAGCAGGTGGAGAATTTCAGGCGGCATTTTCGGAATGCAGGACTTGGTATCAGGCATGCAATTGAAGAGGATGCCTTCGATTTTGATAAGTTTGTGATTTTTGTGGACGAACGGACAGATCAGAAGCGTCTGTTCCGGGAATTGGGGAAAGATATGGAGATCATAGACCGGTTAGGCGGTTTGTATGAGATTGTCCCGAAGGGATATTCCAAGGCAACGGCCATCTCCTACATATTGAACTATTTTCAGATGAAATTGGAGGATGCTTATGTATTCGGTGACAGCAGCAATGATCTTGCGATGTTTCAGTATGTGAAGCATGCTGTAGCGATGGGACATCATGATCCGGTGCTGGAACCGTATACAGAATTTATAACACGCACAGTTGAGGAAGATGGACTGGCATTTGCTATGAAGCATTATGGATTATCGTAAAAAGCGGAAACAAAGGCAAAGGACAGAAAGTGGTTTCTGAGTGGTTACAAAAATGTTTACATATCTATAAAATAGGGTTATAATATGATACTAGGGTTGATACCAGGGTTAAAAGATTATGCGTTTCATGCTTGCATGAAAAAGCATGACTTTGGGACCCGTGTATCATAATATGCAATGTGCGGGGCGGGAGTCAGTACTTCCGTCCCTTAAGGTGTTATCTGAATAATGGATCTTCAAACCGATCTTTGGAGCGTTTGATGATCGCTTGATATGAGAATTGTTTGAGAGGAGAATAAAAGTCATGACAAAGATTGATATTATTTCCGGTTTTTTGGGAGCTGGAAAGACTACATTGATTAAGAAATTGTTGGCGGATGCATTAAAGGGGCAGCAGGTAGTTTTGATTGAAAATGAATTCGGTGAGATCGGTATTGACGGAGGCTTTTTAAAAGAGACCGGAATTGAAATCCGCGAGATGAATTCAGGCTGTATCTGCTGTTCTCTGGTTGGTGATTTTGGCACTGCGCTTACCGAGGTGATTGAGAAGTACCATCCGGACCGCATCATCATCGAGCCGTCAGGTGTAGGTAAGCTGTCTGACGTAATTCATGCGGTAGAGGGTATAAAGACAGAGACAGAGGTGGTATTAAATTGTGCAACGACAGTTGTTGACGTGACAAAATGCAAGATGTACCTGAGAAATTTTGGGGAATTTTTCAAAAATCAGGTAGAGGCTGCCAGCACAATTATTCTGAGCCGTACTGATACAGAAAAAGCAACGGAAGAAAAGGTGGAAGCGGCGCTTGCCTTGCTTCGTGAATTGAATCCGGATGCAACCATTATCACAACTCCGGTGGAAGAGCTGGATGGAAAGAAAGTTCTGGATACAATGGAAGGAGTAAAAATTGATCTGTCCCATGTGGAAGAAGAGTATGAGGGACATCATCACCACGAGCATGATGAAAACTGTACTTGCGGCTGTCATGATCACGAGCATCATCATCACGACCACGAGAGTCATCATCATAATCACGAGCATCATCACCACGACCACGAACATCATCACCACGATCACGAGCATCACCACCACCATGATCATCATCATGGACATGACCATGATGAGAATTGCACCTGTGGCTGCCATGACCATCATCACCATCATCATCATGCAGATGAAGTCTTCACAAGCTGGGGCCGTGAGACGATTAAGAAGTTTGATCAGGAGCAGATTCGTACCATACTTGAAAAACTATCAGACGAAGAGGAGATTTTTGGTATCGTGCTTCGGGCAAAGGGTATGGTAGCTGGAAAGGATGGCCACTGGATCTACTTTGATATGGTTCCGGGAGAGGCAGATGTGCGGGAAGGTTCACCGGAATATACAGGAAGAATCTGTGTAATTGGTTCGAAACTGGCAGAGGACAAACTTCAGGAACTTTTTGGAATTTGATCAGCCGCAGATGAACATTTATTCTGCGCCAAATTAACAAGTTGTTGATTAACAGTTCCTAAGAATAAGGAAAGAAAGTAGGATGTGTCATGTTAGAGAATGAGATTGATGTTCCGATTTATCTGATCACAGGCTTTTTGGAGAGTGGAAAGACTTCATTTATCAACTTTACGGTTCAGCAGGAATATTTCCAGATTGAGGAGCCGACACTTTTGATCACCTGTGAAGAGGGTGAGGAAGTGTATGATGAGAAGATGTTGTTGAAGCACAATACGGTTCTGGAAGTAGTGGAAGAGCCGGAGGACCTTACTCTGGAACTTTTGAAGTCTTTTCAGAGAAAATATCACCCTGACAGGGTAATTCTGGAATATAATCCGCTTTGGAGTGTGAAAAAGCTGGAAGAAATGAAGATGCCCCGCGGTTGGGGAATTGTGCAGCATATTGTGACCGTGGATGGAAGCTGTTTCCAGGTTTATATGAATAATATGAAATCCATCTTTGTAGAGATGGTAAAAAATGCGGACATGGTAATGTTCAATCGTTGTTCGACGGATCTTCCGTTGGCGAATTTCAGGAGGAGTATCAAAGTTGTAAATCCTGGCGCGGAGATTCTATTTGAGGATAATACTGGAGAACTGACGGATATTTTTGAAGACTCCGTACCGTACGATTTGAACGCTGATCCGATTGTTATTGATGATGTGGATTACGGAATCTTTTATGTGGATATGGGAGACAATCCGGACCGTTATGAGGGAAAAACTGTAAAATTCCGCGGAATTGTCCTGAAAAGCCGGGACGTGGGTGCAGGATACTTCGTGCCGGGACGTATGGCTATGACCTGCTGTGCGGATGACACCTCATTTATAGGATATGTATGCAAGAGTCCGGATGCCAAAAAGCTGGTGATGGGACAATGGGTAATGGTAACGGCTAAAGTAGGCTGGGAGTATATGGAGGTCTACCACGAAGAAGGTCCTGTGCTGTATGCACAGGAAATCAAGCCATGTGATCCGCCGGAATCAGAGTTGGTTTATTTTAGTTGACTTTCATATAGGATGATGTCTGCATCAGCAGATATATCTGTTTAGAATGTATATTTCAGGAGACTTTTATGTATATTGTAGTAGGACTTGGTAATCCCACCAGGCAGTATGAAGGAACAAAGCATAATGTGGGATTTGATACGATTGATTTTCTGGTGGACGAGTACCGGGTGCCGTCTTCCGGTGTGAAGCATAAGGCGATGTATGGCAAGGGTGTGATCGCCGGACAGAAGGTAATTCTGGCGAAGCCGTTGACTTATATGAACTTAAGCGGGGAATCTGTGGCTGAGCTGGTAAACTATTATAAAATTGATCCGGAGGAAGAGCTGGTAGTGATCTATGATGATATCAATCTGGCGCCGGGGTATATCCGTGTCCGGAAGAAAGGAAGCGCCGGAGGGCATAACGGAATCAAAAATATTATTGCACAGCTTGGAAGCGATAAGTTTAAGCGGATTCGCGTGGGTGTCGGAGAGAAACCGAAGAATTGGGATCTGGCGGACTATGTGCTGAGCCCTTTCTCAAAAGAAGAGCGGACACAGGTGGATGAAGCGATCCGTCATGCGGCAGATGCACTGGAGATGATTCTTCAGGATGATATTGACAGCGCTATGAATAAGTATAATAAGAAAACACCGGTAAAAGAAGTATAGAAGAAAAGGAAAGAAAGCATGAAAGCATTGATGCAGCCTCTGGAAGACATCGCGGGTTTTTCGGAGTTAAAGAAAAGTTTGAAGGGGAATCAGGGTCTTCTGGTGGTCAGCGGCTGTCTGGAATCCCAGAAGGCACATATGATTGCCGGATTATCACAAGAGATACCCTGCCGTCTGCTGGTTGCGGAAAATGAACTGAAGGCAAAAGAATTGTATGAGGATTTCCGGTTATATGATCCGGAAGTCCTTTTATATCCCGCAAAAGATTTAATCTTCTATCAGGCAGATATTCAGGGTAATCTGCTGACACAGCAGCGGATGCGGGTCATCCAGGCGCTTTTGGAGCGGAAGGAAGTCACAATTGTCACCAGTACAGGGGGATGTATGGACTATCTTCTGCCTCTTCGTGTTCTTAAGAAGCATATCATCCGTCTGAAAAATGATTCGGTTCTGGATCTGGACCGGTTGAAAGAGGAACTGGTGCTGATGGGATATGAGCGCTGCTCTCAGGTGGAAGGACCGGGACAGTTTTCCATCCGGGGCGGAATTGTTGATCTTTTTCCGCTCACGGAAGATTATCCCTATCGGATCGAACTTTGGGGCGATGAGGTGGATTCCATCCGAAGCTTTGATGTGGAGAGTCAGCGTTCGATTGAGAATGTGGAAGAAATTACACTGTATCCTGCCACAGAACTGGTGATAAAGGAAGGTGATGATAAGAAGAAAGCCCTTGTGGATACTTTTTTGGATTATTTTCCAGAGAATTCGGTGGTCTTCCTGGATGAACCGAACCGGATTCTGGAAAGTGCCCAGGCAATTTCCGATGAGTTTTGTGAGTGTATGAAACAGCGGATGGAAAAGGATCTGGTAGATGCCGGGGAGATACCGGAACTTTTAAGTCCCGGCCAGCTTGCTTATGAATTGAATCGCAGAAATACCGTAGCTGTCAGCCTGATGGAGCCTAAGAAGAATGACTGGGAGATTCGCAGGTCTTTTTCTGCAACGGTAAAATCGGTCAATGGATATAACAATCAGTTTCCGCTGTTGATAAAGGATATCAGTAAGTGGAAGCATTCCGGATATCGGATGATTTTATTATGTCCTTCGGGAACACGTGCAAGAAGACTTGCAGAAGAGATAAGAAATGAAGGAATCCCTGCATTTTACGGTGAGGATGCAAAGCGGGTGCTGGAATCCGGGGAAGTGATGGTGATCCGGGGAAATGCCCGCCGCGGATTTGAATATCCGATGCAGAAATTTGTGTTGGTTACAGAGACGGATATCTTTGGAAAAGAAGCCAGGAAACGAAAGAAAAAGAAGCAGTACAGCGGCAAGCAGATTCAGGATTTTGCCGAGCTTTCTGTCGGGGACTTTGTCGTTCATGAGAATCATGGTCTTGGAATTTATCGCGGAATCGAAAAAGTGGAAGTTGACCATGTGGTAAAGGATTATATGAAGATTGAATATTCAGGAGGAAGTAACCTGTATATTCAGGCCACACAGTTGGATGCGCTTCAGAAGTATGCAGGAGCAGATGCCAGGGCGCCGAAATTAAATCGGCTTGGGGGCCAGGAATGGAACAAGACAAAGACCCGGGTGCGGGGTGCAGTAAAGAATATTGCAAAAGAACTGGTGGCACTGTATGCTACGCGTCAACAGACGGCCGGGTATTCTTTTGGCGAAGACACCATATGGCAGAGGGAATTTGAGGAAATGTTTCCGTTTGAAGAAACCGACGATCAGCTGAATGCAATTGATGCGGTGAAACATGATATGGAAAGCCGGAAAATCATGGACCGTCTGGTCTGCGGGGATGTGGGATACGGTAAGACGGAGATTGCGATCCGGGCTGCATTTAAGGCGGTGCAGGACAGCAAGCAGGTAGTCTTTCTGGTTCCGACTACGATTCTTGCACAGCAGCATTATAATACCTTTGTCCAGCGAATGAAGGATTTCCCTGTGCGGGTGGATCTGCTCTGTCGTTTCCGTACCGCTGCGGAGCAGAAGAAAACCATACAGGATCTGAAAAAAGGGTATGTGGATATTGTGATCGGAACCCACAGAGTGTTGTCAAAGGATGTGGAATTCAAGGATCTGGGACTTCTGATTATTGACGAAGAGCAGCGGTTTGGTGTAACACACAAGGAAAAAATCAAGGATATGAAAAAGGATGTGGACGTACTGACGCTGACAGCCACACCGATCCCCAGGACCCTGCATATGAGTCTGATCGGCATTCGAGACATGAGTGTTCTGGAGGAGCCGCCTCAGGACCGTATCCCGATTCAGACTTATGTGATGGAGTTCAATGAAGAGATGGTCCGTGAGGCGATCAGCCGGGAACTGGCCAGAGACGGACAGGTATATTATGTCTATAACCGGGTAAACGATATTGTAGAATTGACAAATCGGATTGCGGCGCTCGTGCCGGAGGCAAATGTGGGATTTGCCCATGGACAGATGAAGGAGCGTGAACTGGAGAAGATCATGTACGGTTTCATCAATGGTGAGATTGATGTTCTGGTGACAACCACAATCATTGAAACAGGACTGGACATCTCCAATGTCAATACGATGATTATCCACGATGCGGATAAGATGGGGCTGTCTCAGTTATATCAGCTTCGGGGACGGGTGGGACGTTCCAACCGCACATCGTATGCCTTTTTGATGTATAAAAGAGATAAAATGTTAAAAGAAATTGCGGAAAAACGTCTCCATGCGATCCGGGAATTTACAGAGCTTGGCAGCGGATTTAAGATTGCCATGCGGGATCTGGAGCTTCGGGGAGCCGGAAATCTTCTGGGAGCAGAACAGCATGGTCATATGGAGTCCGTGGGTTATGATCTGTACTGTAAGATGCTCAGTGAAGCAGTAAAAGAAGCTAAGGGAATTCCCCATCAGGAAGATTTTGAAACCACGGTGGATTTGGAACTGGATGCTTATATACCAGAGAAATATATTCCGAATGAATTCCAAAAGCTGGATATCTACAAGCGGATTGCCGGGATCGAAAATGATAATGAGTATGAAGATATGCTGGAGGAACTGATGGATCGTTTCGGCGAACCGCCGAAATCCGTACAAAATCTTCTGGCTGTGGCACGTCTGAAGGCAGCGGCCCATCAGGCATATCTGGTGGAACTAAAGCAGACCGGCGCATCTGTCAGGATGACGCTGCATGAGCGGGCAAAATTGAATCCCCAGGGAATACCGGAAGTTCTGGGACATTTCCAGGGAGAATTGACATTCAAGATGGTAAGCAGACCGTATTTTCTGTTTGAACCCAAAAAACGAAATCGCAATGAGACGATTTCTTATCTGGAAAGATGTCTGGAAGTGGTGGAATTATTAAAAAATAGTTGCTCTAAATTGTGAAAACGGCTATAATTTAGTATTATAGGATTTCGGGAGCAGAAAGTGCGGAGAAATCCGTGTATCATAAGCGTCAAAATACCTTTTGGCGCTAACATTATAGTGATATTAGGAGGAACATATGAAAAATTTATCTGCGAAACTAGCTTGTGCTATGTTGGCAATTACTTTGGGGGCGGCTTCTCTGACAGGATGTGGACAGGGAAAAGTGATCGATGGAACTGCTGAGGCGATTGTAGTAAATGATGAATCTGTGAATTTGGGTGTGGCGAATTTTATGATTCGGTATCAGCAGGCCATGATGGTCAGTTATTATACAATGTTCGGGCAGGATACCAGTAGAATTTGGGATACACAGGCGGAAGAAGGAACTTATGGTGAATCCTTTAAGAAAGATATGCTGGAAAGTATTCAGAAGCTGTATCTTCTGAAGGAGCATGCCAAGGACTATGATGTTGTGCTGAGTGAAGACGAGATTGCCAAAGCAGACGCGGCGGCAGATGAATTTATTGCAGCGAATGACGAGAGCGTATTGAAAAGTCTGGGTGTCACAAAAGAAGATATTTCCACTGTATTGCAGTTATATACTTATCAGAACAAGATGTATGATCCCATGGTTGCAGATACGGATACCGAAGTCAGTGATGATGAGGCGGCTCAGACCAGTATCACATACGTACGGGTATCTACACAGGGGACCGAGACCGATGCAGACGGCAATACCGTTGACCTGACAGATGAGGAAAAAGCAGCGAAAAAGGATCAGGCACAGCAAGTTCTGGATCAGATTCTGGCGAGTGAAGATGCGGCAGAAGCGGATGTAAATGCAATTGCTCAGGGGATTGATGAAAACCTGTCAGCTTCTGCAAGAAGCTATGGAAGTGACGATACAACACTTGATGAGGTGTTGAAAACAGCGGCGGCAGATCTTAAAGATGGAGAGGTGAATCCGGAAGTGCTGGAAGGCTCTGACGGTTATTATGTATTGCGCCTTGACAAAACCTTTGACGAGGAAAAGACAGAACAGAAGAAGCAGGAGATTGTTAATCAGAGAAAACAGGAAAGATATAATGAGATACTGCAGGGATGGTTTGATGAAGCTAAGACAAGTACCACAAAAGCATGGGATGAGATTGAAGTAAAAGATGCCGAAGCTTATACACTCAAACAGGCAGCATCAGAAGATACAAATACAAGCAGTTCTTCATCGGAAGATACAAGTACAACCAGCTCATCACAGGAGGGAACAGATGAATAATCAGGAATTCGCACAGTTAACACAACAGGGTCTTGTGATTCTGGACGGAGCAACAGGTTCCAATTTGACAAAAGCGGGAATGCCAAAGGGAATCAGTACAGAACTATGGACTCTGGAACATGCGGAGGTTCTGATTAAACTGCAGCGGGAATATGTGGAAGCAGGGACTCAGATTGTCTATGCCCCCACATTCGCTGCAAATCGGATCAGTCTTGCCAATTATGGCATGGCGGATAAAGTAGAAGAATTAAATACACGTCTGGTAGGTATCTCAAAAGAGGCAGTGGGTGGCCGTGCCTACATTGCCGGTGATCTCACCACTACAGGCAAACTGATGGAGCCGAAAGGAGAGATTACCTACGAAGAACTTCTTGAGGCATATATCGAGCAGATTACGGCACTGGCGAATGCCGGTGTGGATTTACTGGTAGCAGAGACCATGATGTGTGTGGATGAGATGATGGTAGCTTTGGATGCGGCCCAGTCTGTCTGTGATCTGCCGGTGTTGTGTTCTATGACCGTGGAAGCTGATGGTTCCGGTTTCTTCGGGGGTAATGCGGTGGAGGCCATGGAAAGTTTGCAGGAGATGGGTGCAGCAGCCGTAGGCATCAACTGCTCGATGGGACCGGATCAAATGGAAGCTGTGGTAGCATCCATGAAGCGGATTGCAAGGATTCCGGTGATAGCAAAGCCAAATGCCGGTATGCCGGTGATCAATGAAAGAGGCGAGGCAATTTATAACATGGAAGCCGGTGTATTTGCAAAGCACATGACTTCTCTTGTGGAAGCCGGTGCAGGTGTCATCGGCGGATGCTGCGGTACAGATCCCGATTATATCAGGGCAATGGTTGCAGCAGTTAAAAAGTAAAGGTAACTTTAAGCACGGAACAGTTACAATAAATACGAAATCATAATAAGATGATACAAGCGTCAAATGCGGAGCAATCCGTGTATCATAAGATTTGAAATTACAGCAGGAGCATTTGTTGTTGGAAAAGTGAATAAATAGATAGGAGACGAGAGATGTATAATGAGCTATTTTCCATCGGACCATTTACCGTGCATATGTATGGTCTGATGATTGCAATCGGAGTTATTGCAGCCTATGTGACTGCAGAGAGAAGGGCGAAGAAAAAAGGATTGAATTCGGATAAGATTTTTGATCTGGTAATCTGGTGCCTGATCTTTGGGTTTTTAGGTTCCAAGATTTTGTATTGTCTGACGACGCTCCCTTCGATTATAGCAGATCCAATGTCCGTAATTCGGAATTTTGGAGACGGCTGGGTAGTATACGGCGGAATTTTGGGCGGAATTCTGGGAGCTTATCTGTTCTGCAGGAAGAATAAATTGGAGATGTGGAAGTATTTTGATATAGGGCTGCCGAGCGTGGCGCTGGCGCAGGGAATCGGAAGGATCGGATGCTTTTTTACAGGCTGCTGTTATGGAGTTGAGACAACGCTGCCGATTGGAATTACATTTCATAATTCCGATTTTGCACCAAATGGAGTGTCGCTTTTACCTACACAGTTGATTTCCAGTGTATTGGATCTTCTGCTGTTTGCGTTTTTGCTGTGGTTTGATAAGAGAAAGAAAGCAGATGGACAAGTTACGGCATGGTATCTGATTTTGTATAGCATAGGAAGGTTTTCTCTGGAGTTTTTCCGGGGAGATCTGGAACGGGGAAATGTGGGGACATTTTCAACCTCACAGTTTATCTCGATATTTACTTTGGCAGCAGGTATAATCTTATTGGTTATCAGAAGTAAGGCAAAAGGAATAACAGAAAAGTCAGGAAATCAAGAAGAGATTTCGGAATAACTATGATAGGAATCAGAGGTTCATTTGGAAAGATAAAAATTTTAAATTTAGTATTGACAATAAGGTTAGCATGTGCTAACCTTATTATGATGGTTAGATGAGAATAACTTATTTTACAAAAGGAGTGATAATGATGCCTTTGACTATGGCGCCTGCGGGAGTAGCAAACAAGATTATTAAAGTCGGTGGAAAAGAAGAGGTAAAGAGACATTTGGAAAATCTGGGTTTTGTGGCTGGCGGTGAGGTGACAATTATTTCCATAGTAGATGGTAATGTAATTGTAAATGTCAAAAACTCCAGGGTTGCAATCAGTAAAGAGATGGCGAACAAAATCATGATATAAATAAGATATCAAGGCAGAAAAAGGAGGAGTATAGAAAATGGAAACGCTTCGGAATGTGAAATGCGGTCAGACGGTGTCCGTAGTGAAGCTCCATGGAGAAGGTGCGGTGAAGCGCCGGATTATGGATATGGGGATCACAAAAGGGACACAAGTATACGTGCGGAAGGTAGCCCCTCTGGGTGATCCGGTAGAAGTTACGGTGCGCGGTTATGAGCTGTCACTTCGTAAAGCAGATGCCGAAATGATTGAAGTAAAGTAATTTTTTTTAGACATGGGTTAGCAGTATCTAACGCAATGGACCATTCATGCAGAATTATGACGGGCTGACCTTTGGGAAGGATAGTAGTGAGGAGGAAGAAGAAATGTCAGTAAAAATTGCGCTTGCCGGTAATCCAAATTGTGGTAAGACGACGTTGTTCAATGCTTTGACCGGTTCCAACCAGTTTGTAGGTAACTGGCCTGGAGTTACGGTGGAGAAAAAGGAAGGAAAGCTGAAAGGCAACAAAGATGTGGTAATCATGGACCTTCCTGGTATTTACTCTCTGTCTCCATATACATTGGAGGAGGTAGTTGCCAGAAATTATCTGATTACGGAACGTCCGGATGCGATTCTGAATATTATAGACGGAACGAATCTGGAAAGAAATCTTTACCTGACCACCCAATTGATGGAACTGGGAATTCCGGTTGTCATGGCGGTTAATATGATGGATGTGGTGGAGAAGAACGGAGATAAGATTAAAACTTCAGAGCTTTCTAGACAGATGGGGTGTGAGGTAGTTGAAATCTCTGCTTTGAAAGGTACAGGAATCAAGGAAGCGGCTGCAAAAGCTGTAAGTCTTGCACAGAAAAAAGCGAACCACCTGCCGGTACATAAATTCCAGGATACAGTTGAATCTGCACTGGAAGAAATTGAGAGCCGCCTTGATGGCAGTATTCCGGAGGAACAGAAGCGTTTCTTTGCGGTAAAGCTGTTTGAGCGGGATGATAAGATTAAAGAGACGATGAAATTTACTCCGGATGTGGAAGCGGTCATTTCCGATGTGGAGAAAAAGCTGGATGATGATGCGGAGAGTATTATTACCAATGAACGTTATGTTTATATTGGTGAGGTTACGAAAAAGGCATATACGCGAAAGAATAAGAACAAACTGACAACTTCCGATAAGATTGATAAAATCGTTACGAACCGTTGGTTGGGACTTCCGATTTTCTTTGCAGTTATGGCGGTTGTATATATCGTATCTGTCACGACAGTAGGTACCTGGGCTACGGATTGGGCAAATGACGGGGTGTTTGGAGAAGGTTGGAATTTATTTGGTATCTCTTCCCTGCATATTCCGGGAATTCCTGAACTTGCAACGTCAGGACTGGAAGCTCTTGGCTGTGCCGAGTGGCTCCAGAGTCTGATTGTAGACGGTATCATCGGCGGTGTCGGCGCAGTGTTGGGATTTGTTCCTCAGATGCTGGTGCTGTTTATCTTTCTGGCATTTCTGGAGGCTTGCGGATATATGGCGAGAGTTGCATTTATCATGGACCGTATTTTCCGTAAATTTGGTCTTTCCGGGAAGTCCTTTATCCCGATGCTGATCGGTTCCGGGTGTGGTGTTCCGGGAATCATGGCATCCAGAACAATTGAAAATGACCGTGACCGTAAAATGACCATTATGACCACCACGTTTGTTCCATGTGGAGCCAAACTTCCGATCATTGCCCTGATTGCAGGAGCATTGTTTGATGGAGCGTGGTGGGTGGCTCCAAGTGCTTATGTTGTAGGTGTGCTTGCAATTATTTGTTCTGGTATTATTTTGAAAAAAACAAAAATGTTTGCAGGTGATCCGGCACCGTTTGTTATGGAACTTCCGGCTTATCATCTTCCAACCGTAGGAAATGTGCTGCGGAGCATGTGGGAGCGTGGTTGGTCCTTTATCAAGAAAGCAGGTACGGTAATCCTGTTATCTACAATCTTCATCTGGTTTACACAGGGCTTTGGATTCGAAAACGGCGGATTCGGCATGGTAGAAGATATGGAAAACTCTCTGCTGGCTTCCATTGGACGCGGTATTGCATGGCTGTTTACTCCGCTTGGCTGGGGCAACTGGAGAGCGGCAGTTGCAGCAGTTACCGGATTGGTTGCGAAAGAGAACGTGGTTGGTACATTTGGTGTTTTGTATGGTTTTGCAGAAGTTGCAGAGGACGGTGCAGAGGTCTGGGGAAGTCTGGCCGGCAGTTTTACAGCAGCAGCAGCCTATTCCTTCCTGGTATTCAACCTTCTGTGTGCACCTTGCTTTGCTGCAATGGGAGCAATCAAACGTGAGATGAACAATGCGAAGTGGTTCTGGTTTGCAATCGGATATCAGACAATTCTGGCATATGCTGTATCTTTAGTGGTTTACCAGATCTGGCATCTGTTTGAAGGAGGAAGCTTCAGTATCGGAACAGTTGCGGCATTTCTTGTAATTGCTTTGTTGGGTTATTTGTTGTTCCGTCCTTATAAAGAGAGTAATACGCTGAAGGTAAAAGTAAAGGCAACGATTTCTTAAGGAACTGTAGAAAAATGACTTGTGCAGATTGCACAGGATAGTTCCTAAGAAGCAGAAGTGTTCCGGCGGCAGGAGATAAAGCAAGATTGCCGCCGGGATCAGAAATAAAAGAGGTGATTGAATGAGCGCAGGTACAATTTTTGTGTTGGTAATTTTGATTGCAGTGGTAGCTTTGGTTGTACGGAAGATGATCAAAGATAAACGGGCAGGAAAGACTTGTGCGAGCTGCGGCGGAAACTGTGGATGCTGTTCGGCAGCAACAAAGGCTGCAGTGCATAAGGAAAAGAACGTATAGTTGTACAGAGATGGAAGTATTATAAAGCGCGGAGCAATCGACTTTCATGAATGGTGGTGTCTGTGTTGGCAGATATGTCCGTTTAAAGAAAGAAGTACAGGGTAACAACCGGGCAGAACATCCTTTGTTTTCCGGTAAAATGTTGCCCTTATCTTAAAACAGGAGGTTAGGTAAAACTAACCAAAAACAGTGATTTTTATCAGATAATTGAAGAAATAGGCGATTGCAAAACTCTTCCGGAGTCGGTTTGCAGTTTCGCTAATTACCTAAATCGCCTGAAGTGGGAAAGGAGATGAAATTATGGCCTGTGAGACAATCTATGAGAAACAATTGAGAATCGCGGAGCAGTGTGCACCTGTACTTGCTGATGTGAAACCTGCAAATCTATTGATGTTGGAAAATTCTACGACGGAAGAAGTAAAAAATCTGACCGAAGGATCCGGTGCTATGATTTACTTCCTGTACCGTGGAAGGAGAAAGTGCGCTTGGCTGATTTACAGAGAGGAAAAACTGAAGAGAATTCTTAGGAAAAAATCGAATCAGAGTTTCCTGAGGAATTATGGTTATGAGGTGTTTTCCGTGGAAGCAGTTTTGAAGCGTCTCAGTGAGCGTGCGGCACAATATCTGGATGGGACGATGCCATATCCTCATGAACTGGGGATTATTTTGGGCTATCCTCTGGAAGATGTGGAAGGGTTTATCCGGTGTGAAGGGAAAAACTATCTCCTTTCGGGATATTGGAAGGTTTACGGAGATGTGGAGGCAGCACGCAGGAAATTTGCTCTGTATCAGAAGGTTAAGAGAGAGGCCGTCAGCAAAGTATATGGCAATTATGCGGCGAGGTCGTGTAACGTATAGTTCCGGTAAAGGGATGTTTCATAGCCTTGCAAATTATAAAAAATAGAAGGAGGATTTTATATCATGAGTAAAGTTGTAGTAGCATATTGGAGTGGAACAGGTAACACAGAGATGATGGCTGCGGCTGTTGGGGAAGGTATCAATGCGGCAGGCGGTGAGGCCGTGGTAGTTGCTATGGAAGACTGTAATGCGGCAGATTTAAAGGACTGCGATGCATTTGCTTTAGGTTGTCCGGCAATGGGTGCCGAGGAATTAGAAGACACGGTGGTAGAACCGTTTGTTTCCGAAGTAGAAGGATTTGTGTCAGGAAAAAAGGTTGCACTATTCGGTTCTTATGACTGGGGCGACGGAGAGTGGATGCGTATCTGGACGCAGAGAATGCAGGATGCAGGAGCAGTGATTGCTGGCGGCGAAGGGCTGATTTGTAATAATGAACCTGACGATGAAGCAAAGGAAAATTGTAAGAAACTGGGTCAGGATCTGGTCGGTTAAAACAGGAGGAATATGTATGAGTGTTGTGATTGTAGGCGGACATGACCGTATGGTCACCCAATATAAAGAAATCTGTAAAAAGCATAAATGTAAGGCAAAGGTATTCACCCAGATGAGTGCCGATCTGAATAAACAGATTGGCAGTCCGGATCTTTTGGTGTTGTTTACGAATACAGTATCTCACAAAATGGTGAAAACTGCGGTGGAGGAAGCCAAAAAGAGCAACACGGAAATCGTAAGATGTCATACAAGCAGTGCGAGCGCATTGGCGGAGATTTTGAGACCTTATGCTGCGGTTTAGTGCTTAGGTTATGGAAGACGAACGCAGAGGGCGCGAACCTGCGGCAGGGAGGCGGAGCGTACGGGCTTCGAAGTTTCAGGCGAAAGGCGGCGCAGATTCCAGGGAGAGAACTCGGTTTGGAGAACCGAGCTCTCTCCCTGGAATCTGTGCCGTCTTTCACTTGGAACTTCTGAAGCCGTACGCTATGCCACCCTGCCGCAGGTTTGCGCCTTCTGCTGTTTACTTCAGAGCGTGAAGGTAAGTAACTTATGGGTGTGAAAGATGAGAGATGGTTTAGAATGGTTGGAAATTCAGATAAGCCAATGTGGCAGTTGTTTCGTTTTCAACGTGACAGGAGTTTTGTTAGCAGTTTGGATTTATGATTCATATGGTAATAAGAAATAGTGTAAATCATTTTGAAATTATGATGATACCAGTAAAACATGAGAAAGCAGCCCGAACAGGGCGGATTTCGAATGTTTTTAGGATTGCGGGAGCATGAAATGCGGAGCAATCCGTGTATCATAGGGGTCAAAATAGCTTTTGACCCCAACATCATTATGATTCTGTTAGAGGAATTCAGTCAGGGGGTAATCATGAAAAATTTTGAAATATTATCGTTAGAGCTTCATTTGTTTTTTGCAAGGATTATGAAGGAACATTCGCTTTTTCTGGAAGCGGGATTTCAGGGGAAGGATTGTGATTGTATAAAGAGGGCAGGATGGTTCCGCAGCCAGTTTGAGCAGGTGTTGGAAGAAGCGGTGCGGCTCAGTGAACATGTGGTTGGCGGCAGGGTATTAGAGTCGGGGGAAGTGGTTACGGAATTTACGGCTTCGGCTGAAAAAAAGACATCACGGCTTACAGGGATTCCAATTAATTTTCAGATTACAGCGGATGAACAGTGCCTGAAAAGCGGGGGAATATGTACGGAACAAGGAGAGCGGTGCTCGAAAGTCGGGAGTAGATGCGGTGATAACAGAAAGCGGATGATGGAGGTCAGAGCGTTAAATCAAAGGGCGCTTCGGTTGGTGTGCGGCTTGATTGATTTTAAGGAAGGAATTTTGGCGGATGTAACTGTGTGTAAGCTTTATACGGCAAATTATCCGCTGCTGATTAAGCATATTATCCGGGAAGCAAAATTATACCAGTCTTTTTTGCGGGAACTTGAGATGCATGGAACAATCAGTCCGAAGTGTATCCGAGAGACGGAAATGTTCTGGAATCAGATTATGATGGAACACGCACTGTTTATCCGGGGATTGTTGGACCCGTCAGAGGAAGAGTTAATTGAGGCAGCCAATGGGTTTGCCGGGGATTACAAGGGACTGCTTGCGGAAGCAAAGAAGCAGGATTGTAGAACGATGGATGATTTGACCAGAAAGACATTGGAGGAAACAGAAAAATACCGCGATTTTAAGAAAGCGGGTACAAAGGGAATAACGGAATGTGAAATCTCATCACTAATCCTGCCGTTGCTTGCAGATCACGTTCTCCGGGAGGCAAACCATTATCTGCGGATTCTGGAAAATACGTGCGGAAAGGCAAGTGAAGGTTGTGGAAGCAAGTAATGCCCGCAGTGGGGAAGGAGAATTCGATGAAATTAGGAGTGGTGAGGTGTAGAATGGAGGGGAGTCTATGGAGTTGAGTAATTATCCCCGTCGGGGAAGATTACGAATCTTTGATATTGAAGCGATTGAAGTTCCGATTGTCTATAATAAGTATGGGGATCATGATCCCAATGGATTGCTGTATGTACTTCAGAAAGATGCCAAGAGGATAAAAGCGGGCGCGTTGGAGAATTTTCATAAGTCTGTGCCTCAGCCTTATGAAGAGGTAAAGCCTCTGGTTATCCGTGTGAATCTGGGAGATGAAGTGCAGGTGCATTTCCACCATTCCCTGAAACGAAGATTATCCATGCATGTTCAGGGACTGGGCTATGATGTTCAGACTTCGGACGGGGCGAATGTGGGTAGAAATTCGGACAGTACCACCGGGAATCAGATTACTTATACCTGGTATGCGGACAGAGAGGGGGTCTTTCTGTTTCACGATATGGGAGACACGAGAAGTGGGGAGGAAGGTACCAATATACATGGTTTGTTTGGAGCGGTCATTGTTGAGGAACCGGAAGCGGTCTGGTTTGATCCGGAGACAGGAGAGGAGTTAGAAAGCGGACTTTTTGCAGATATCTATCATCCGTTCCATCCGGCTTTTCGGGAATATGCAGTATTCTTTCATGATGAACTGGAGATCCGGACAAAGGACGGGGGTGTGCCGACAGATCCCCATACAGGGCTTCCTGCATCCACGACCGGAATCAGTTATCGATCGGAACCTATGAGAAACAGGCTGCCGCTGACAGAAGATCCCGGAGATCAGGGGGAAGACATTTCTATGAGTTCCTGGGTATATGGAGATCCGGCGCCGCCGATACCAAAGGCGTATGTGGGAGACCCGGCAAAAATTCGGCTGGTGCATGGAGGAATCAAGGAAACTCATGTATTTCATCTTCACAATCATCAGTGGAGGCTGGAGAGTGATAATCCCGTCTCCACGATTCTGGATTCCATTTCTATAAGTCCCCAGGAGTGTTATACTCTGGATATTCTGCATGGAGCCGGAAGCTTGAATGGCATGATTGGGGATGCGATCTTCCACTGTCACCTGTATCCTCACTTTCATGAAGGAATGTGGACCCTTTGGAGGATTTATGACCGCCTGCAGGACGGAACCGGGAAGCTGCCGGATGGAACTGCAATTCCTGCATTACTGCCGTTAAAAGACAGAGTATGTCCGCCGAAGAAAGACAGGGAGCATCCGGGGTATCCCAACTTTATCAATGGGGAGCCGGGACAAAGACCGCTTCAGCCGCCTCTTGGGATACTGGATGCCGATGGAAATCCAACGAGGGAACCGACTCCGCTGGAAAAGGCAAATTTTGTGAAGGCGTATGAGCCGGGGGCGCTTTACACAGATACCTGTCCCTGCCATACGGACAGCAGATGTGGCTGTGCGGATGGGAACGATAAGGTGAAAGTGTTTGAAATAGCGGCGATCCAGGCGAAGGTGACTTATAATCGGCATGGATGGCACGATCCCCAGGGCAGATTCTTCGTACTGAAGGAAGAGCTGGAAAAACATGGAGGACTGGAAGCATATATTCATAAGGTGGAGACTGGACAGATACAGGCGGAACCGTTGGTGATAAGAGCCAATGCGGGTGACTGCATTGAAATCCGGTTTACAAACCTGCTGCCCGAATATATTGAGGAGAGTCCATTTCAGATGAAGACTTTGACGGATATCGTGGGGTATCATATCCATCTTGTAAAGTTTGATACCATTGTTTCTGATGGAGCCGCCAATGGATGGAACAATATCGCCGGTGCCAGAAGATATGAAACTTTGGTGGAACGCTTTTTTGCCAATACAGAGTTGAGAACCGTGTTTTTCCATGATCATCTGTTTGCAAATACCCATCAGCAGCATGGAATGTTCGGGGCTTTGATTGTGGAAGAGGCAGGTGCCACCTTCCATGATATACGGACGGGGGAGGAGCTGCGGTCAGGAACGAGGGCGGTAATCCGCAGAAGTGACGGCAGTTCTTTCCGGGAGTTTGCGTTATTTTTACACGATTTTGCATTGTTGTTTGATAAAGACGGAAATCCATTAAATCCGCCGGAAGTTCCGGGTTCCCATGATGACCCCGGCGTTATGGGTATCAACTACCGTTGTGAACCGATGCGTGAACGGCTCGGAGAACATTCGGATCCCGCCTATATCTTCAGTTCGTATCACCACGGAGATCCGGACACACCGATTTTGGAAACGTATCCGGGGGATGAACTGATGATCAGACTGTTAGACGGAGCTCATGAGGAACAGCACGTCCTGAATGTTACAGGAATGTCCTGGAGAAAAGAAATCGCAGATGTTCATTCTCCGCTTTCTGCCTCACAGAGTCTTGGGATATCCGAGGCGTTTAACTTAAACATCAGGAAAAATTATGGGCCTGGTGATTATCTCTACTATTCCGGCGGTATTGATGATGCATGGCTGGGACTTTGGGGTATTATCCGTGCTTATGACAAAGAACAGGCTTGTCTGAAGCCGCTGTGCCGCGGAAAGGAACGTATTCTGCCGATTCCGCCTTGTCCCGGAAGGAATTCTGTGGTACGGCGATATGAGATAGCGGCAATACAGACAGATCTTCTTTATAATGGCTATGGAGATCATGATCCAGATGGATTGATCTTTGTTCCGGCAGAGGAGGCAGAACAGGTACTCTGCGGGAAATGTCCGCCGAAACCACTGATTCTCCGCGCCAACGCCGGAGACTGGATCGAAGTGACCCTTCACAACATGTTGGGTCCGGACGTTCCGTATTTTGATTATCCCCGTGTTCCGTTGGATCGGAAGCATCAGCCGTCCAGGCGTGTCTCTTTGAATCCCCAGTTTCTTCAATATGATGCGGTCTGCGATTCCGGTATCAATGTGGGATATAATAATAGAGAACAGACGGTCCGTCCCGGTGAGAGCATCAAGTACCTCTGGCATGCCGATCAGGAGTATGGTTCCTGTATCCTGCAGTCTTTCGGTGATCTGCGCAATCATCGGTATCATGGATTATTCGGGGCAATTATTATTGAGCCGGCCGCTGCGAAATGGTATCGGAATTTTACACTGAGGAAGGGAGTCTATGAGGAACAGGCGGTGATTACCGCACCGGGTGTGGAGACCTTTCGGGAATTTGTGATTTTTATCCAGAATGGAATCCGTCTTCTGGATGCTGACGGTCAATTAATCAAGACTGCACAGGGTCAGGAAGAGGAGATGGTGGATGCGGAAGATACCGGAGAAAAGGGCTATAACTATCGGTCAGAACGGTTTGCCAACCGTCTGAAACGGGACCGGCGTATTTCAAATGTATTCAGCAGCAAAGTACACGGAGATCCGGCTACCCCCATCTTCCGGGCTTATGCCGGAGACCGTGTCATTTTCCGGACAATGATGCCTGCAGACAAACCGCGGAATGTGGGATTTGCCGTGCACGGGCACATGTGGAAGGGGCAGCCAAAAGACTGTTATTCCAGAGTAATTCCCCTGCAGGGAGCAATCAGTGTGGGAAACCGATTTGACATGGAACTGGAAGAAGGAGCATCCTGTCCGGGGGATTATCTCTATCGGTCCGGAAGTCTGAAATGGGATGTGGAATCCGGAATGTGGGGAATTTTCCGGGTAATCCGGCAGGGAATCGGATGCAGATGTAAAAATACGTGCAGGAAGGCAATGGAACGTATGCGGAAAAGAGGATGCTGAATTGGTTGTATTTTTTTCAGTGCGGTGCTATAATGGGTGAAAACTGCCGCAGGATACAGTGAGGCAAAGGTTACGATAGGGAAAGGCGGATACGGAGGCATTTTATGAGAGCACTGAATTTAACTTTATTAACAGATTTATATGAACTGACAATGATGCAGGGATATTTTAAAAATCCGACGGATCAGGTGGTGGTGTTTGATGCATTTTACCGCAAGAATCCCTGCGACGGAGCGTATGCAGTTATGGCGGGACTTGAGCAGGTGATTGAATATATCCGGGATCTGCATTTCACACCGGATGATGTTGATTATCTGAGAGGGCTGCAGATTTTTGATGAGGATTTTCTGGAATATTTAAGAGGATTTCATTTTACTGGTGATATTTATGCCGTGCCGGAAGGAACGGTAGTCTTTCCGCGTGAACCGCTTGTGAAGGTAATCGCGCCGGTGATGGAAGCACAGCTTGTGGAGACCGCGCTTTTGAATATTATCAACCACCAGTGTCTGATTGCGACCAAGGCGGCGAGAGTATGTTATGCAGCTAAGGGGGACGGGATCATGGAATTTGGTCTGCGTCGTGCACAGGGTCCGGATGCCGGAATCTATGGTGCAAGGGCGGCTATGATCGGCGGATGTATCGGTACTTCCAATGTACTGACAGGACAGATGTTTGATGTGCCGGTAAAAGGAACTCATGCACATAGCTGGATTATGAGCTTCCCGGATGAATATACGGCATTCAAGACGTACGCCCAGTTGTATCCGAGGGCTTGTATCTTGCTGGTAGATACGTATGATGTGCTGGAATCCGGCATTCCAAATGCGATTCGTGTATTTAAGGAGATGCGGGAGGCAGGTGTTGATATGAAGGGTTACGGAATCCGTATTGACAGTGGTGACCTTGCATATCTGTCTAAGAAGGCTTACGAGATGTTGGCGGCGGAAGGGTTTGAAGATGCTGTGATTTCTGCGTCCAGTGATCTGGATGAATATCTGATTGACAGTCTGAAGACCCAGGGGGCGAAGATTAATTCCTGGGGAGTGGGAACGAATCTGATTACTTCCAGTAACTGGTCGGCATTTGGCGGTGTTTATAAACTGGCGGCAATCAAAAACTCCAGCGATGCGGAATTTACTCCGAAGATCAAGCTGTCCGAGAATTGGGAAAAAGTTACGAATCCCGGCAATAAGACGATTTATCGAATTTATGATAAGAAAACCGGAAAGATCCGTGCGGACCTGATCTGTCTGGCGGAAGAGACCTTTGACGAATCTCAGGATATGATTTTGTTCGATCCGTTGGAGACATGGAAGAAGACGAAGGTAAAAGGCGGTACGTATTCTTTGAGAGAATTACTGGTTCCAATCTTCCAGAAAGGAAATTGTGTTTATACTTCTCCGTCTGTGATGGAGATCCGGGATATCTGTACAAAAGAGAAGGATACGTTGTGGGAGGAGTCCAGGCGTCTTGTGAATCCCCAGAATGTGTATGTGGATTTGTCAGATAAACTTTATAAGATTAAGACAGAGTTGTTGGAAGAGATGAGCATGAAAGCACTTCAGGAACGATAAAGTCATAAATCGTCCCTTTCCATTCATATACTCATAGGAGAATGCTTCCGCTGAGTATGGAATGGGAGGGGATTTTTATGCAGCATTATACAACACTTGTCAATCGGGAGCATCCGCTGGATGCCTGTTACGTTCCGGAAGATCTGGCAGTTTGCAGGTTTCCATTCTGTGCGGAGGTTGGAGAGGAGAAGCGGATGTTATGCCGTGCGGCAGCAGAGGCAGCAGGACGTTTGATTGAATATGGAAAATCCTTCGGTCATCTGTTGTTTGGAATCTCAGGGTATCGTTCGTATCAGAGGCAGAAAGAGATTTATGAAACGCGGATGAAAGAGTCCCCGGCAGCGGAAGTGGAATTATATGTGGCAAGACCGGGTGCAAGCGAGCACCAGACCGGGTTGGCGCTGGATGTTTCTGCCCCGTCTGTGGGGCTGGAACTGGAGGAAATCTTCGGTGAGACACCAGAGGGAAAATGGCTGGCAGTATATGCCCCGATGTTCGGATTTATTATCCGTTATCCCAAAGGGAAGGAAGAGATCACTGGATATGCCTATGAGCCATGGCATATCCGGTATGTGGGAAAATCGCTGTCTTTATATCTGGCGCTGACGGGACTTACACTGGAAGAATATCACCGGATCTAAGTTTTATATGATGATATCAGGGTCAAAAAGTGCGTAGCAATTCGTAGGTATTATGGGGCAAAATACTTTTTGCCCCCCAACATCATATGATACTAATAATGACATTTGGGGAATATCGGAAAATATGAATCGGGAAAAACAAAGGAAAAAAATAAGAAAAAACATGTTACCACCGATTGGTCTTCGAATTGGAAAATCGGCCATTGCAGTTGCGTTATGCTATCTGGTATCATTCTTACGCGGCAACAGCGGAATTGTGTTCTACTCGCAGTTGGCAACGCTTTGGTGTATTCAGGTGTATGCATCTAATACAAGAAAAAATGCCGTACAACGGTTTATAGGCACGGTCATAGGTGCGCTTTACGGTCTGCTTTTTTTACTGGTCAGGAGTGAACTGACAATTCCGGTATGTTATAGCAGGTGGGTGGATGTCTTTGTGATTTCAGGAATGATTGTTGTAGTCCTTTACACGACAGTTCTGCTTAAGAAAAAGGAAGCATCGTATTTTTCCTGTGTCGTATTTTTAAGCATTGTAGTCAATCATCTGGAAGATCTGAATCCCTATCTTTTTGTATGGAATCGCTTTCTGGATACGGTGATCGGGATTGCTATCGGTATCGGAGTGAATAGTTTTAAACTTCCAAGAGAGAGGAGAAAAGATATTCTGTTTATTTCCGGACTGGACGATACTTTGTTAGATGAGAGCGGAAATTTAAGTGCTTACAGTAAAGTAGAATTGAACCGGATGTTGGACGACGGGGTTAATTTCACATTATCTACAATGCGTACACCGGCGTCTTTGATGGAACCGATGCGTGATATCCGTCTCAAACTTCCGGTCATTGCGATGGACGGAGCTGTCCTTTATGATATCCGGGAAAAGATGTACCTGAAGGTGTATGTTATTTCCAGTGCAAAAGTAAGGCAGATTCTTGATCTGATGAGAAGGCAGGGGCTGACTTGTTTTTCTAACGTGATTGTGGATGATATGCTGGTAATCTATTACGAGAAGACAGAAGATGAGGTGCAGAACCGTCTGATCCGGAATCTGCGCAGATCTCCATTCCGAAATTATGTGAATCGGCCGCTGCCGGAGACGGAAGAGGTGGTTTATTTTATGATGCTTTATCCAAATCCGGTGATCGAGGCGTTTTGGAAAGTACTGGAGGAAGCAGGAATTACGGAAGAATTGCGAGTAGTAAAATCTGATTCCAAAGATGATCCCGGTTATTCTTATCTTAAAATTTATAATAAGAATGCTACAAGGGAGAATATGATCTGGTATCTGAAACAGATGCTGAAGACGGAAAAGACAGTTACATTTGGAAGCATTCCGGGACGATATGATAAGGTGGTTGAACCGGGAGATATGAATCAGGTGGTTCATGATTTAAAAAAACAATATGAACCGTTGAAGTGGTTTCATAAGTAAAGACACAATCCTATGGAAGATTATGAAGGCAGCAGGAATTATCTTACATAACCCTGAAGCGGCAGCTTCAGGGTTTTTGTGCGTATAGTACAAATATCTTTTTAAAAATATACGGAAATGGTATAATGTAAGAAATAAAGCAGTTGCTTATTTTGACAAATTTGGGTATAAAACCTGTGAGATATAGTTTGGTTGAAAAAATATAAAGTTAGGAGTACGATATGATTTTTGCTTTCCTCACAATAATTCTATATATTTTAATTTGCTTTATATGCTTGTTTACCTGGTTGTGGTTAAAAAATAAATCGGACAAAGGCCCCAAAAAGATTGTAATCCCAAAGAGCTTTGTTTGCTGGGTTGGATTTATTTGTGGTTTCATGTTTTGTGCCGGCACTGTTTTCTCATTATTAGATAACGAGGAACTGTGGGTTACTATATGTTTTGCAGGTGTTCTTTGGCTTGCAATTAGTATGCTATATGGGTGGCTTGGAACGATTATTACATATGATAAAAATGGCTTTACTGTGGGGTGGCTGCCATGGCAACGAAGATATTTTTGCTATCGTGATCTTACATCTACGAAAATAACAAACCATAGTCGGATTTTTTTCTGTGGAAAGAGAAAAATTACTTTAGATTATATATTAATAGATGATTATCATTTTAGAGACTATGTTATGAGAAGATATAAAGAAACGTGGGGAAAGAGCCTGCCATATAATAATGCTATTCCCAAATGGGATATTTTTAAAGGAAATTTAGAATCGCCAGAAGAGATGATTTTTATTGACATTATGTTATTAATTATTACTTTAGCAGTACCTGTTTGGCAAACATACGAAGCATTCGATAATGTAACAGAAGACGAAACCATCCCGATGGAATTGCAGGTTAACGCTTATGAAATAGATGATGATACATTAATATTAAAATCCAAACAGAATGAGGCTGCTTTTGAATTATGGAAGTATGAGAAATATGAAAATGTTTTTACATATATTATTTCTGCAATTCAAGATGAACAAAAACTAATAATGAATGTCACAGTTCTTGAAGAAGAGCATGACGATCCGATTCGTTATCAAATATATAATATAGTAAATTCGACTGGAAAAACAATTCTGTCATTTGATGAAGTGAATCAAGTTAGTAATAAAAATTCTTTGCTGATTGCATTATTTACGCTTATCTTCTTTTTTGTGTGGTTATTTATTTGCATAGCTTCTGTAATAGTAGCAAGAAATCCACAGAAATATAGCAAACGGGTTCAAAGGATGTTTTTCAAAGATGGATACCTTAAATGTGACAAATAAGTGATTCATATAAGTATCCCATTTGTCGGGCAACTTATCAATTTATGGAGGAATACAATTGTGGGAAATGAGTATCGGATATTAGTAAAGAAATTCTTAAAGCAGACTCCAGGAAAGACATCAAGAAAACGTTATACAGATTATGATTCTTATGAAAGACCATTTCCATCTATGGAAATAGGTGATTGTTTTGCCTATAAATATTATAGTGGAAAAAGAATTGTAGTGATTTTGGACTGGATCAGACTGCCAGGGTGGAAGGAACAAGTCTTTTGCTGTATATTAAAAAATACATATCAAGCATCTGAAGTGAAGAAAATTAATCTATTAGAGCAGGATATTGGACACATAGGATGTTATATTGGAGCAGAGTTTTTAGGAGAATCTAAGCTTCAAAAGGTTGGAAGGGTAAGTGTTCCTGTGAGTGCTAAAAATCAGATTCTAGGTGTAGACGGAATGGTTTTTGGCAGTAAAAAAGATTTCAAAAGAGATTATTCTTCAGAACCCTCTTTGAAGTTGTCAAAGCTTCTGGAAACCAGACGAGTCTATAAGAAAAATCCGGACAGTGACATGGCTAAAGCTATGGCTTATAATCCAGTGCTGATGCAAGAAGAAGAAAAATCATTTCCGGCGAATATACATTGCGGGGATACGTTTGCAATAGAGAATAATGGAAAGTATCGAATTTTTGCATTGACTGAACAGAAAGAAATGTATTTTTATACAGCTATTTTCGGTTATGCATGGAGAAATATATTTGATGAAATACCTTCCTATGAACAATTAATGAAAGGCGAGGTTATTCCATTAGGGTGGTTCAAAGCTGAAACATTTCCGGATATGGACAGACTAACATTAGTTGGAAATTTTCCGGTATTTGAAGAATTAAGCAATGCTTTCCCGGAGGTGATTAATGCATGTTGGAAACCTGCGTATAATTCATTGATTTTGGAAAGAAATCTTTTTGAAGAATATCCAATGGAATTATGTATGCCGATAGAACAGGTATTGGCAAGAACCAGGAACTTCTTATAAAATGGTAAAACAATTCATACTTTCTAAAAAATGAGCGATACTAAGTGAGTATTCCGTTTGAAATGGATTCTTCCGCAAACATCCGTATGTCTCATACTCAAATTCATACAGACCAGTATTTATTGGTATTTTCGTGACTTGTTTAAAGTAAAAGCGAAAAACTGTTAAAACCATGCTCATGGAACAAGCCCCCTTTGTTATATTACTGTATAAACATAATAATATGTGGAATAACAAAAAACGTCAAGTAAGATTTGATTTTACTTGACGTTTCGGGGATTAGAGAAATATAATATAATTGTAAAATTGAGTATAAGGGGGGTAGAAGTTGAAGAGCAGCTCTATTATTAGAAATGCACTGGTTCATTATAAAGAAAATGAATTGATATTTGCAAGCAAACTATATAGAGAAAACCTATGTGAATTATTGAATGAAGCAACATATTACAAAATGCTTGAGAGAATGTGTAAAAGTGGAGAATTAGCTAAAGCTGCAAAAGGTATTTATTACATTCCAATTATTAGTAAATATGGTGTAGTCCCACCATCCGAAAAAAAAATAATAGAAGCATTTACAAAAAATGATTCCGGAACGATTATAGGATATGCTATGTATAATGATTTGAATTTAACCACACAAATTTCCAAAACTATAAATATACTATCTTCTGCACTGGATGGTTTTTCAAAAACTGTTAGAAATGTAATGATTAAACAAGTGAAAATTGATTATACCACGGAAGTTAAAAATATGATATGTGGATTAGAAGTATTGCAGAATTTCTATGAAATTCAAGACTTAAATTATTCCGCGTTTATTGAATACTCTCAGAAACTTGCAGAAACTTATCAGGATGAAGTTTTTGAAAGAGTTATTGCAAAGACATCATATAAAAAATCAACGATATCTTTTTTAAAAGAAATATTAAACTACTATGGGGTATCCAATAATTTGGAACGCTATTTATCATCCTTATCATCCTATAAACATCCACGAATGGAGGAATTATATGAAATTGCACGAGTATCCAGAGGAATTTAGGATGTTAATTACGCTCGTTTCCGGCTATATGCATTTGCCAGAATCTGCGGTAGAACGAGATTATTATATTGTTATGCTATTAAAAAATCTTGCAGATAGCGAATATGCTGAGCAGTGTGTATTTAAAGGGGGAACATCTTTAAGCAAGTGTTATCCAGGATCAATCGAACGATTTTCAGAAGATATTGATTTGACCTTCCTTGGAATGGATAAAAGCGATAAAGTATGTGATAAGACAATAAAAAAAATAGAAAATATAGTGACATGTTCTGCAAAAACGAAAAAAATACCTGAGGAACGATCAAATCGTAGCAAAAGTATGTATGTGTGGTTTGAAACTGAAGAAAATAAAGTAAAGCTGGAGATTGGAAGCAGTGTTCGACCTGACCCGTTTTCAAAAAGAGAGTTAAAAACCTATATACAAGAATTTTTGGAATCTCACAATGGAAACGATGATATTGAACGTTTTGAATTAGAAAGTGTTTCATTAAATGTTTTAAATATTGAACGGACCTTTATAGATAAACTCATGTCGGTAAAAAGACATGCTATTTGTGGAACTCTTGGTAATAAAGTACGTCATATTTATGATGTTACAAAGCTTTATTCATTACCGGAGATTCAAAAGTTTCTGTTAGATAAGAAAGAATTAAAGCGACTCATACAAGTCACAAAAGAGACGGATGCTTATTACTTGAACAAGCGTAAGATTAGTGCGGCATATGATCCGGTGGGATCATATGCCTTTGAAGACTGGCAACAGTATTTTACGGAAGAAATTAAGAACACCTATGAAAATCTCCATAAGGAATTATTATATACGGATATCCAGCAGAATTTTGAAGATGCGTTAAGTGTGTTTCAAGGAATAAATGAATTGTTAAGAGGGATTGGAGAATAATGTTTGGATTTACTCTTTTAATTACGATGGTGAGAAACCATATTACAAAATGTATTTTTCGTGTTCAAATACAAATGCTTGCATAGATTCATTAAAGAAATTTGGGGAAGTGATAGATTCATTATTACTATACTTTGCCGTATGTACTTCTTCGAAAACTGGTAAAACAACTCATAATTTCTAAAAAATGAGCAATATTAATACCAGAAAGCACCACTCTTCCAAGATTCTAATTTAAAAGGGATTTGGCCGTGTGGTGGTAATGAAAACAAGAAAGCACCCAGTATTTACAAGGGTTTTGGGCTCTTGAAATCTCAAAAATCCGCATAAAATAAGGATTTTTAACACATTTTAAGAGCAGCTTGTTATCGATAAAAACCATGTATAAGGAGAAGATATTATGAAAGCGACAGGAATTGTAAGACGAATAGATGATCTGGGAAGAATTGTCGTGCCGAAAGAGATCAGAAGGACGATCCGAATCCGTGAAGGAGAGCCGATGGAAATCTTTACAGGTCGTGACGGTGAAATTATATTAAAGAAATATTCCCCTATGGGTGAACTGGCGAAGACCGCAAAGGAATATGCGCAGGTGCTGTCTCAGATTACCGGATATCTGGTCTGTATCTCAGATCATGATCAGATTCTTACAGCAAATGGATCCGGACAGCGTGAATTTGAAGGAAAGACGATCAGTAAAGAGCTGGAGCAGGCAATTACAGATCGGGAGACAATCTGTGCGGGACAGAAAGAAAGCGGATTTATCCGGATTACTCAGGATGATGACGGGGACAGTCAATGGCAGATGATTGCTCCGATTATTTCTGCGGGAGATGCTATCGGGGCTGTAATTATTATGGAGCGCGGAAAGAATGCAGGTAATCAACTGGGGGAAAATGAGAAGCTTATGGCTCAGGTTGCAGCAGGATTTCTGGGAAAGCAGATGGAGCAGTAAGGGGAAGTTATTTTCGACAGATAAAGATCGGGGAATTAAAAAAGGAGACTCATGTATACTTATGGGGAGAAGCAGCTTCTCCGTATAAAGGATACAGGAGTCTCTTATTTTCATGAGAAAGCCCAAGCCAACAGCCATATCCGTTTTAGGTGTTGCGAAAAGCAATTTTCAAATACACGCTAACATATGATGTTGGGGTCAAAAGGTATTTTGCCCCCTATGATATACGGATTGCTCCGCATTTCATGCTCACGGAATCCTAAAAATATTCGAAATCCGCCCTGTTCGGGCTGCTTTCTCATGTTTTATGGGTCCCAAAGTTATGCTTTTTCATGCAAGCATGAAAAAGCATAACCTTTTGACCCTGGTATCTAAAATATTGGTAAATTATTGAATATAAAGATTAGAGTATGTAAAAAAAGATAAATGTGATAAAATGTCAGTAAACAAAAGACTGCAATGGGGGCTGCCATGAGAAAAAAGGAAAATACATTTCAGAGAAAACTAGATTCCATGTTTATCATAAGTGTTATCGTACCTCTGGGAATTGCAATATTTATCATATTGTTTTATGTCAGTTACAGCAATCAGGAACGGGAATACAAGGACATGGATAATGTATTGGAGTCAATTTCCCGGAATGTGGAAAACCAATTTGCAGAATTAAAGAATATTGGCAATACATTCTATATGCAGAACCGGATTTTTCAGGTTGCTGACAGACTGAATAATCCGGAGCTTTATGCATATAATGATCCATTAACCCTGAAACAGGCTGAAAATGACTATTGTATTACAATGGGAAAGCATTTATATTTAGGCAGGCAGGATATCAGAGGTGTTATGATTTTTCCCGTAAACAGTGAGAAACAGGTTGGATATTATCTGGGAAAAGAGGCCTCTGATCTGGTGACGGTTGATTATAAAGGTTATCAGGAGGAGGATTGGTTTGTTCGTGCAGTTGAGCATCCGGAGCATTCCTTTTTTCTGCCGCCCCACGAGCGGAATTATATGGAGGGAAATAATCCAAAGCAGGTATACTCTCTGATTCAGGCCGTGAGAAATATGGATAATAACAAAGTAATTGCCGTCATCAAGGTGGATTCCAGAATTCAGGAAATCCAGGATAGTATTAATGTCGTGAAAGAGGAGCAGGAAAGAGGGATTGTCCTGAGCTGTAAAGGAGAGATTGCGGCTCGTTCGGAGCTTATGAACGGAGAAATCAATCTTGACACAGGGGAGGGTAAGGCGGAAGTTGACGGCAGAATCTATTATGCCAGAATGCAGACCGTGGAAAACACAGATTGGGAACTATATTATCTGTATTCCCTTCAGTACAGTATTAAGGGATATCTGTTAGCTGTGGTTGTATTTTTGGGGGTGATTGTGGCAGGTATAGCGCTGGCGTTTTTTATTTACCGAGGGCAGTCCAAAGAGATGATTGTACATATCGGAGAAATTACAAAGACACTTCGTCAGGTGGAGAACGGAAATCTGGATACGCAGATTCTGATACAGTCTAATACGGAAGTGGGAGTGATTGCGGATGGTGTGAATCATATGATACGCAACCTCAAGCGATATATTGAACAGGAATATCTGATGGTCATTCAGAATCAGAAGGCAGAATATCGTGCACTGCAGTCTCAGATTAATCCTCACTTTCTTTACAACACACTAAATGGGTTTGTAGCACTGAACAGGATGGGGGAGAAGAAAAAGCTGGAAGAATCCATTATCAGTCTGTCACATCTGTTTCAATATACCTGCCGCAGACAGGATACGGTTTTTCTGAGCGAAGAGTTTCATTTTCTTGAAGAATATCTGGCGCTGGAAAAGTTGAAATTAGACGAACGTCTGGAATATATCCTTTGGATGGATAAAGCTTGTGAAAATTTTTCTATGCCGAAGCTGCTGCTTCAGCCGATTGTTGAAAATTCCATACTTCATGGCATGGGTGATACAGACAGACCGGTTATGATTACAGTATCCGCAGTGGAGAGTGAGGTGAAAGGAATTGGAAAGGTAATCATAATCAGCGTGCGGGATAACGGAGTAGGATTTGACAGTAAAGCTGAGATCAACACACGGGAACATGTAGGCGTTGCAAATGTGAAAAAAAGAGCGGAACTATATTGTAGGGATGTAGTATATCAGTTTTCTTCCGTACCTGGAAAAGGTACGAAGACTACATTTGTATTTCCAAAAGATATGTACGGGGGACATAGACGATGATAATATTGATAGCTGACGATGACCGACTGGTTCGGTTTACGATGAAAAGTATGTTGATGGAGATCCTTTCCTGGGGAGAGCATCTGTATCTGGAGGCAGGTAATGGAGAAGAACTGAGGCAGCTTTGCAGAAATTACAGACCTGATATTGTATTTACAGATATCAGAATGCCTTATCTGAATGGACTGGAGGCAATTGAAGCGTGCGAAAAGGAGATGCCCGGGACAGAATTCGTAGTGGTGAGCGGTTACTCGGAATTTGAGTATGCGCAAAAGGCCCTGCGTCTCGGTGTGAATGAGTATTTACTGAAACCGATTGAGGAAGAAAAGCTGCGGGAAGTGATGGAAGTGCTTCAGGAGAAATTGAACAAAAAGAAGCGGGATTCCAATTCGGATTTTCATATGAAGCTGCTGAATGGTTTTAATTATTACGCCATCGCTGGAATGGAGGAGGATGTGGAGGAATTTTCCCATCCAGCGGCGTATTCCTACCTTGGATTTGGGTTGGTGATGCGGTATCATCCGGAATGCCAAAAAGAAGCCATGGAGCAGCAGAAGGTATTTATTGAAAAAGTACGTATGCTTGGTGAGACGGTTATCAGCAGAAAGGGTTACTATTCTATGGTCTATTCATCCGAAGGAATGCCGTGCTTTATCTTTTGCTGTGATTGGGAAAAGCTGCGGGATACGGTCAGTGCATTGAACAGAATCAGTGCACTGGCAGCAAAGGGACCGGCTTTCTTATGTACATTTCGCTTTGAAGGTAATTTGATTCGGGAAATTTTTCAGGCTTGTGAAGGTATTGAGAAAAATTCCTGGGTGGCAATGAATTACGCATCCGGGTCTGTGGTTCACTGGGAAAAATTGTGTCTGACAGAGGAGCAGCGAAGTGTGTTTTATACGATGGACCGGCTGATGGAGTGTTGGGAGGCGGCAGACGAGGTGCTTTATAAAGAGACGCTGCAGGCACTGTATGGTCTATGCCGGAAAACAGAACCAGACTTAAATCTTGGAAATATCAGTGCTTATTGTACCTGCATGACTGAAAAACATATTTCAGGAAGAAATTATAAGGAATTTTTTAGAACATTGGAAGAATTGGGGCGGAATATGTACGGCAACTTCTCGGCAGAGGAGAGTGATATTGTCAGGCGGATGAAGAATGATATTCAGAAAAATTATATGAGAGATATCAGTATCAGTCAGTTGGCTGAAAAATATAATCTGACGGCAAACTATTTGAGTACGGTCTTTCATCATAAAGCCGGATGCCGGTTTGTGGAGTATTTGACAGAAGTAAGAATTGCCAATGCGAAAAAGCTTCTTTTAACCAATATGTCTGCCTCTGTCAAAGATATAGCGCTGATGGTCGGTTACACCAGTGCGCGTCATTTTTCAGCGTTGTTCCAAAAACAGACGGGTATGACGCCGTCGGCATATAGGAGATATGCAGAGAATAAAAACAATTAAGACATCTCTGCCGATCGTAATAATAAAAACAGATGTGTCAGATAATATGTGTATATGAACACAGTTATTTGATACATCTGTTTGTGTTTGTAGAAAAACGTACCAAAATCGGAGTTTTGAGTCATTTGTTTTTAGCGTTTTTTTCGGTATAGTTAAGTCAGAAACAAATTAAGAAAGAAATAAAATGATTTTAGGGAGGAAGACAATATGAAAGCAAAAAGATGGATGGCTGCAGGATTAGCAGCAATGTTGGCAATGAGTATGGCAGCATGCGGAAATGGAGGGAATGCATCCTCTTCATCAGAAACGAAAACAAAATCAGAGACGGGAAGCGAATCCAAAAGTGAATCGAAAAGTGCAGGCAAAGATGTGACCATTACTTTTGCAACGAATGTGGTGGGAACAAAAGCGGAAGCGCTTCAACGTGCGTGCAAAGACTTTGAGGCAGAAACAGGATATACGGTAGATTTCCAGGCTCCTGGTTCCAGTTATGAGGAATTGATGAAGACAAAGATGTCAGCAAATGAATTACCGGATGTATTTACAACTCATGGATGGTCAGTAGCAAGGTACAGCGATTATCTGATGCCGGTCAATGATCTGGAATGGGCAGGCAGTATCAGTGATCAGATTAAACCGGTTATTACCGATAAGGACGGAAATATCTTTGTACTTCCTGTTGATATGGACATCGCAGGAATCGTATGTAATATGTCGGTTCTGGAAGAAGCAGGTGTGAATCCGGATGAAATAAAGACATGGGAAGACTTTGGTGAGGCATGCAAAAAGATCAGAGCAGCCGGAAAAGATCCGATCCATATGGGAGGAAAAGACAGTTGGACAATCGGTCAGTTCTTTGACTGGGCAGCGCCTTCTTTCTATATAACAGATGACTCCAACAGCAGTGCAGAGGATTTGAAGGGCGGTAAATTTGATACAGAGAAATGGAAAGAACTTTCCGGTCTGATGGACGAATGGGTAAAAGCAGGATATTTCAATCAGGATGTTCTGACAGCAGATTATAATTCTGATATCAAAGCACTGGCAGACGGAAGCGCAGCATTTTGTTTCTATGGAAACTCCGCTGTAGTAGATACATTGGGAGTAAATGCGGATGCAAAGATTGGTATGATGCCGATTCCGGCGGCAGGTACAGGTGATGAACCGACCTTGATTGCCGGCGAGGATATTGCAGTTGGTGTATGGAAGGATTCAGAGGTAAAAGAGGAAGCAGTGGAATTGTTGAATTATCTGGCAAAACCAGAGGTTACAAAAGCGATCGCCGAGGCGGCGGGAAACAAGGCCGGCTTAAACGGTGTGGAAGCAGAAATCGGAGCAGTTGGCGAATATTACAATAAGTATGCAGAGGTTGAGACATTCCCGTACTTTGATCGTGAATATCTCCCAAGCGGTATGTGGGATGTTATGTGTGCAACGGGCGCTGATATTCTGGCCCAGAAGGACGGAGCAGTAGAAAATGCAGCAAAGACCATGGAGCAGAATTTCAACGACAAATATACAGGATGATTGTGATTTGAAAAACAGAGACGGGAGTAGGCAGCTGCTCCCGTTTTCTTACGAAAGGTGAGCGATAAACGACATGAAAAAAAGAGCTGGATTTATGAATTTGTTTTATCTGCCTGCGATTATACTGTTCCTTATCTTTGTGATCTATCCATTGGGAAAAGGAGTGTTTCTTTCTTTTACAAACTGGAACGGATATTCACAGACCTATAAGATGGTGGGAATCAACAATTATACGAGAATGCTTACAGATCAGAATGTGCACCGGGCATTTTTAAATACCATCATCTATGGCGCTGGAAGCACCCTGCTGCAGAATGTTCTGGGGCTTGCACTGGCAGTGCTGCTGAATCAAAAGTTTCGCGGAAGAGCGGCTACCAGAACTTTAGTATATCTTCCGGTTATGATAGCCCCCCTGATTATGGGCTACATCATGTACTTTTTCTTCAGTTTCAACAATGGTGCACTGAATGATCTGATTGGTCTTTTTGGTTTTGGTCCGGTAGACTGGCTTGCGAATGGAAAAGCAGGTGTTGCTATTCTGACGATTATCAATTCCCTGCAGTTTGTGGGAGTTTCTATGGTAATTTATCTGGCAGGGCTTCAGGGAATTTCGGATATGTACTATGAGGCTGCCGCAATTGACGGTGTGGGGAAATGGGCACAGTTTCGTTATATTACCTTGCCGCTTCTGATGCCGGCGATCAATTCTTCCGTAACGATCAACCTGATCGGAGGGTTAAAATTATTTGATATCATCATGGCAATGACTTCGGGAGGTCCGGGATACGATACGCATTCTTTATCCACTTTAGTACATAGAACGTATTTCGGAAGTGAGAACGCAGGATATGCATCGGCTATCGGTCTCGTTGCTTTTCTTCTGATTATGGTTGTCAGCAATACGGTAGTTAAGTATCTGGATAAAAAGGAGGTGGAATTATGATACAAAGCAAAAAAAGAGGATTTTGGAGAATTCCCATTCTTCTGGTCATTTTTGCAGTGTATTTTTCTCCATTTTATATTCTGATCGGGATTTCCTTTAAGCCGGTTTCTGACTTAAGTTCTCATTGGAAGATATCATCGGAGCCGACGCTTAAAAATTTTGAGACGGCAATTGAACAGGGAGGGGTGCTTCCGGCACTGCTGCATACCTTCATGATCACGCTGATTGTTGTACTTTTGATTGTGGCTGTAGGTTCTCTTGCAGCTTATCCTCTGGCAAGAAACAAGAGCAGAGTCAACAAGTTTGTGAGGAGTTTTATCCTGGGAATCATGATGGTGCCGCCTCTTAGTATTCTTGTGCCTCTTTATTCCGTATTGGTAGATATCGGGGGGATTAACCAATATTGGGGAGTGATTCTGACCTTACTGACATTTGAGCTTCCGATGGCGATCTTTCTCTACACCAATTTTATTGCATCAATTCCTGCTGCGTTGGATGAGGCTGCTGCGATTGACGGATGCGGACCCATACGGACATTCTTCTATATTATTTTGCCGCAGCTGAAGTCCGTGACGGCATCTGTGGCGATCCTGACAGGCGTACATTGCTGGAATGATTATCAGTTTTCACTGTATATTCTTCAGTCCTCGAAGATGCGGACGGTTACACTGGCGATTTCCTCATTCTTTTCACAGACAACCAGTGATCTGAATGCTGCATCTGCGGCAGCCTTGCTGGCAATTTTGCCGATTGTAGTATGTTTCCTGTTCCTGCAGAAGTATTTTATTAAAGGAATGGTGGACAGTGCGGTTAAGTAAAGGAGAATTAGGCTTATGAATAATGAAAATTTTCATCCCATACAGAAGATACCACCCCTTGCACATGCACTGCATCACTGGGATGAGACTACGAAGAAATTAAAGTATGAATATAATGGAAGAGATATTATCACCATGTATATTCCGGAAAGTGAAGATACGGGATTTCGTCATGGCTCGGATGGTACAATGCAAAGTATTGCCTATACCCAGCAGATTTATATTATGGTGGAAAAACCGATGTGGGTGACAGCATGCTTTTGTCTTTCTTCCGATACGATCAATATGCGCCCCAGGCGTGCAGGGCAGGAAGAAGCAATTGCTGCTCAGAACGGAAATCTGTTGATGTACGGAGTTAATGGTCTGTATGACCGGACACAGGATCTGCTGATTGATGTGAATGGATGCCAGTGGGAGTGGGCACAGGATTCTTTTGAGGAATGTGACGGGCTGCGCATCGCAAAGATGAAGCTGCTGCTCAGTGAAAAGCCGGTATTTATCAATCTGCGTATGCATTATTACCGGAATCATCTGGGCTATAAATATTATACCCCCTGGGAGCGTAGGACAAAGAGAGACGCTGTTGCAGGCTGGTGTTCCTGGGAGGCGTACCGCCGGGATATTGATGAGAAGAAGATTGATCAGATTGCCGCATTCATGGAAGAAAATCTGAAGGATTACGGGCTTACCTATATCCAGGTGGATGATGGCTATCAGAAGATGCCCCTGCCTTACCGCAGTGAAGGTGATATGAAGGAAGGTTGGATGACCTGCGAAGAGAGCAAATTTCCCCGCGGTCATGCGGGAATTGTGGAGGATATCCGCAGTCACGGTTTCGTTCCGGCAATCTGGACGAATGCCAATATTACCAATGAGGAATTCCCCGAAAAGCACCCGGAATGTGTCATTTTCCATGAGGGAAAAGCGTTGAAAGGGGAATGGATTGACTATTTGTATAATTGTACACCGGAAACGCTGGCAGAGCAGGTGACGCCGGTCTTTGAGGGATTCCGTAATGCCGGTTACAAATATGTAAAAATAGATGCAATCCGCCACCTGCTTTTGGACGGTCTTCATGAAGGGGTTCGTCTTGGCATTATGAGCAATGAGGAGGCGGAACAGAAATTCCGTTCTTATATGGAAGCAACCAAGAAGGGCATGTCAGAGGATATGTACTATCTGGCAAGCTGGGGAGAAATGCATGAGGTTGTCGGCATTGCTGATGCCTGTAGGATCTCCATGGATGCAAACCCTACATGGGCGGGCATCCGGATGCAGCTTTTTGAGATGGCGCGCTGGTTCCACACACAGCGGATCTTGTTCCTGAATGATCCGGATCATGTCTGTGTCCGTACAAAACCGGAGTGGGCAAAAAGCGTACTGTCATTGATTTCGCTTTCCGGCGGGCTGTGTATGCTCAGTGATACCGAGGATGCTTATACGGAGGAAAAGCTGGAAATCATCCGGAAGACACTGCCTCCGCTTACGACCTGTACGGGAGAGACGGGGCCGCTTAATATGGAATATCCGGCATATACCTGGACAAAGCTGCATGGATTTGCCGTGCAGTCCCATGAGACGCCGGTGGAGATGGAAGAGGTCAATCTGAAAGATGCTTATGATATGGCAGGAATTTATCCTTCGATGAATGATGCGCATCCATTTTCCACACTTTGGTCTTTCCATCTGAGCTATGCGGGGGAGAACTGGTGTGTAATGGGAAGATATGCGACGGTTCCCCTTGGGGAAACCCGGGTAGGACTGGAAAAGTTAAATTTGGATCCCCAAAAGCGTTACCATGCTTTTGATTTCTGGAAACAGGAATATCTGGGAATTGTGACCGGAAGTCTGCAGGTGGGAAGCCTGGGACTTGGTGAATGCCAGATTGTAGGCTTTCATGAAGTGAAGAAGGTGCCGCAGTTCATAGCTTCCTCACGCCATGTATCTATGGATGCGGTCAGTGTCCGGGAACAGGAGTGGAAGGAAAAGAAACTCCTATTGCGGATCAGTGGTGTAAAAGGGAGAAGGGAGCAATATTACATTGCAGTGCCTGTCGATTTTGAGGTGAAAGAAGTAAAAGCCACAGGGGCATCCTGCAGCTTTACATGGGAGAATCGGGTATTGTGTGTGACACTTGTGTTTGAAAAAGAAGATACAGTGGTTGAAATCTTATGTTAAAGGGGGGAGAACATGTGCCGATTACAGTCTGTACATAAGGAAAATTTCGCAAAGTATGGAAGGGCGTTGGAGTTTTCTGCCGATTGCAGGGAATCCTTCGAAATCGTGATTACGGAAGAGCGGGAACCGTGGAGACTGGCGGTATTTCGTTACAGGAACAAGTCTGTCAAAAGATTGGAATGTCATCCCACATCTTTGGAAAGTTTTGAACCTCTGAACGGGATGACAGTGCTGATCGTTGCCGAACATGACAGACCGGCAGAATATGAAGCGTTTCTTCTGGATAAACCCGTGTGCCTGTATAAGGGAATCTGGCATCAGGTACTTTCTGTCACGGATGAGGCGCAGGTAAAGATCGCTGAGAATCTGGAAGTAAACTCGGAGTTTTATGATTTGGAGAGAGAGATTTTTGTAAACGTAGGATAGGATAAGAAAAAGTATGACTTACAAAAGTATAAGAAATGAGCGGCGGTCTCGCTCACCATAGCGATGTTGCCAGGAAATTTGAGGGAAATAACGGTGGCAGAGAAAGGTTGTATCAATAAAGAAAAAGTGGAGAAATTCGTACCTGGATTGGAGTTTTAAGTCATGGCATTATTTTTGTGATGTGATAAAATAAAAAAAAGAGCAAGAATGAGGATATACTCTCTTTCAGTCTTTGAACAATATATATCGGAGAGGAGGGATACAGAAGAGGTAAGTTCTGAGAAGCGGAATGTATTGGTTCTTTGGGAAACACAGAAGTTTTAATTTGAAAGAAGTGAAAGTAACTACGTTAGGTGAGAAGGAGGAATTATGTTGAAGAAGTTTAGGATGGGGAATAAAGTAAAGAGAATTGTTTCTCTTATGGTATGCATCAGTATGGTATTGTCATATGATATACCTGTTGTCCATGCAGCTGATAGTGACGAGAACCCTTACGGCAGCAATCTGTTGACAAATCCAGGCTTTGAGGACGGCACAACAGGCTGGACATTTTATGGGGGCGGCAAGCAGGTTAATAATCCGCATACAGGAAAACAGGGGTTCTATCTGAATAATAATCCTGCTTATTATGTAAAGCAGGCAGTAACCGTACCTTATACGGGAGTTTATAAAAGTTCCGTATATGTAAATCAGGGAAGCAATGGTGCCTCCTTTGGAATCCGAAAGGCAGGTGCAGCGGAAGCGCTGGAAGAGATCATGTTGCCGGCTGCATGTACTTATGCATCGGCACATGTACTCCCTTCAGTTATGCTGCAACAGGGGGATGAGATTGAAGTATATGTAAATAATGGCAAGAGCAATTGGACAAATGGGGATGATTTTTCATTTAGTTATGATTTTTCCAGTGTAGCAGTCGATCTGTTGTATGGTACAGATTTGAATAAAGAATCAACTGCAAAGATTTCTCTGCCCTGGAGCGGCAGCTACATTTTTACTGCAAATGTTGATGCAGAGGAAGAAATGATAATTAAAATGGGAAATGAGACAGAAGTGGTTGCAGCAGGTGAGTCCAGGCAGATAGCAATTACAGCAGAAGAATGTACGTTGAATGATATGCTGGAGATTTCTGTTGAAGGAACCGGCAACATTTCCGATGCGGAATTGAAATTTGATGTTACAAGTATTCCAAATCATGCGCCGGAAGCACTTAATGTAAACGTTACTGGAGACTTATACTCAGATCAGACAATTGTCGGAAGCTATGATTTCTTTGACGAGGATGAAGGACAAACAGAGGGAACAAGCTGCTACCGTTGGCTGATGTGTGATACCGCGGATGGCGAATACGAGGCGATTCCGAATGCGGACAAGGATAGTATGATATTAACCGATGCACAGGATCTGAAATACGTTAAGTTTGAGGTGACACCAATTGATTCTTATGGCAAGGCAGGTACACCTGTGGTATCTTCGGCAATGGGTCCGGTACATACCAATTTGATTGAAAATGGAGGACTGGAACTGGCGCCGTCTTTCTGGTATCCGGAAGGCTGGGCTTATGCCAACGGTGCTTCAATTCCCAATGACAGTACAAAAGCCTATGCGGGATTCCGCTACCTTCAGATTCCTGCAAATGATGCAGATGCCATAGGTTATTATACAGTTAAGATTCCGAAGAACGGAAAGTATACTTTGGCAGTACGAATTAATACTGCCAAGAATGGCGGAACAATCGGCATTCGGAAAAAAGGTGCAACAAGTGCGGTTGAATCCATGAGCCTTCCGGCTACGAATGGATATACCTGGGTTACTTTGTCAGACATTGCGTTAGAAAGCGGAACTGAGATTGAAGCATATGTGCAAGGTTCATCGGGGTGTGCAGAAATTTGTGCGGATACCTTTACGCTGTTTTACCAGGGAGATGACGATCTTCCTGAATTCACCACATTAAAAAGTTTTTCAGTGGAAAATCAGGCTGTCATTAAGCGGAAAGAGGATGAGAAGACGATCACGGTAACAGTACCTTACGGTACGGATATCACGGCTCTGGAAGTTACGGCAGAAGTGTCTGAGGGAGCAACGATTTGTCCGGCTTCCGGCAGTAAGGTAGACTTTACGAATCCTGTTGCTTTTACGATTACGAATGGAAATACATCGGTAGAATGGGTCGTTACGGTGAAAGTGGCCAATGAGACGGTGGTGCTGGAATCAGATAATGAGACATTAGAAAATGGTTTTAAATGGGCTTCCAATAAAATGCAGGAATATGTTATGACAGGTAAGAGCGGCATGATAAATGATAAATACGGTCAAGGGACTGGTCCGGTACCATATCTTCCGTCTTACTGGTGTACTTATGCACATGAATCCGGATTCTGCACACGTGATTTCAGCCATCAGTTGACAGCAGCAGCGCTTACCGGATTATGGGAAGAAAATTATTCTATGCTTGGGATCTGTGCTTCTAACTGTACAGAGAGCAGAGGATATTGGACACCATTCGGCTTTAATTTTGACGGCTCACCCTGCAAGTCAAGTTTTTGGAGTGAAGAAAATTATCTTCGGGAACTTCCTGCAGAATTTGAAGTGATCGAGAAAGCTTATCAGGCATATCTCTGGAGCGGTGATAAGCGGTTAATTACAGATGATACACTGTGGAATTACTATACAAATGTAATGACTACTTTCGTGGAAGAACATGATACCAATGGCAATGGAGTGGCAGAGGCCATTGGAGAAGGCAGCATTCTGTGCAGTTATAACGAACGTTCAAGTCAGCCATATCTGGAGTCTGGAGATGCTATGGGGGCGCAGTATCAGGCGATGTTGGCTTATGCGGGAATGTTAAAGGCACGAGGAGAGAAAGAAGCTTCTGACGAATGGTATCAGAAAGCACAGGATTTGAAGGAATACTTCAATAATGATTGGAGTGTTAAAGGGGGAGATTCCAATGGTTCTTATTCTTGTGCATTAGGGAAAGACGGAACAACAAAATACAATGATTTCCGCAAGGAAACCAGTTGGTTTATGCCGATGAAGGAGCTTACCGAGGCAGGCGAGCGCACGGATGCATTTCTGGATTTTATCAAGGAGAATGTGGGAGATGGAATCGGCGATAAAGCAAACTCTCCTGTAAATATTGAAGCATGGTCCTATCTTCCGGACGTGTTCTTCCCATACAACAGAGCAGATGATGCATGGAAATATATGCAATATATCCTCAGTGTTAAGGATAAACCTCATGAAATTGCGGTACAGGGAACAAACGGAGATTATCCGGAAATTTCATTTACATTTGTATCACAGACAATTACCGGAATGATGGGCGTAACTCCGGATGCAGATGCTCATAAGGTTTCCACGGTTTCACGTCTTCCGAAGGATGTTGGATATGTGAAAGCAAATGGCATTCGGGTTGGAGAACATACATTGGATGTGGAACATGATGGTCTGACGAACACTACCGTAACCAATCATTCAGATAAGATACTGGAGTGGACAGCACAGTTTTATGGTGACTATGATTATATTCAGGCAGGAAATCAGGTGCTTGCAGCAAAGAAGAAAGAAATAAATGGAGAAATGGTGAGCTATGCAACAATAGAGGTAGCCTCCGGGGAATCTGTGAATGCAAAGATTACAGAGGAAAAACCTGAAATACTTCCATATAAAGATGTGGAAAAGAGTGACTGGTTCTATGATTATGTATATGAAATGTATGTGAATGGACTTATGACCGGTATGAATGAGACCACCTTTGCACCGGGCGGAAATCTTGAAAGAGCACAGTTTGCAGTCATTTTGTATCGTATGGAGCAGAGTCCGGAGACAGCTTATGATACGATTTTCCCGGATGTGGAGGAAGGTCAATACTACACGGAAGCTGTACTTTGGGCAGCTGAAGAAGGAATCGTAACCGGATACACGGATACCGGCAGATTTGAACCGGCAGGTGCTATTACCCGTGAGCAGATGGCAGTTATGATGTACCGATATGCAAAATCCAAGGGATACGATGTGGAAAATGAAGAAGAGTTGTCAGATTTCCCGGATGCCGAGAAGGTAAGTGCATATGCGGCAGATGCTGTAAAGTGGTGTGTGGCAAAAGGCATTATCACAGGAGATCAGGGAGAGCTGAAACCACAGAACAATACGAACAGAGCAGAATGTGCAGCAATGATCAGCCGTTTCATGAAAATCTGCAAATAAGTTTTAAGATATAATAAAGTTTAGAGCGTATCTGAGAATTGGAAAGAGTAATTCTCAGATACGCTCCATTTTTTATAACTCGATCAGTCTTTCGACCGTACATCCTAAAGTCCGGGCAAGTTTTACTATATTTATAGCCCGATTACGAATATCGGCGGCGATTGCGTGAGCACGAAGTGCGGAGCAATCAATTTTTATGAATGGTGATGTCTGCGCCAGCAGACATGTCCGTTTTGAAGGAGCATTAATTGTGCTGCAAAATCTGCCTGCATTTAAAATTGATATTTTAGAAAACAGGTAGCTCTAAAGAAATATTGGTTAAAGTGAATAAAATTCAAAAAAATATATTCATTTATATAGAAATATGATACAATACTTATGAGCAATTAAATGAGAGATGGAGGGAGGATTGAACAATATGACTGATAGGCGAAAGAGTACTTTTTACAGGTATGGAGAAAACAAATGGCTATCAAATATTTTTCTTGCTGCATTGATTCTTTTAGTAATCTCCACGCTGGCAGGCTTGTATCGGATTCAGAGTATGACTGTAGAAATTGACCACATGCAAAAGGATATTGAACTATTGAATCAACAGATACAATCCGGCACAAATAATTTGGAACAGACGGAATATTTAAAGACAATTGAATATTTGGAAAATGAAACTTCAAAATATCGAAGCTTTGTTGAACAGCAGCAGGAGTTTCTTATAAGACTTATTGTATTTCTTGGAACAGGAGTGACTGCAGTTGCGGCGTTCTTTGGGATTAGAACAAGGAAGGATGTTGCACAATTGGTACATGATGAGTGCAAAGGCAGTATAAATAGTGAAATTGCAAAGTTTGTCGGTGGTGAGGATAAAGTGAGGTATCTTGTGGAATGCATTGAAAAAGAAGAACGGGCAAAAAGTAAAAAAATATTATTTATAATGCAGGAAGAACAGGATGAAAGTCTTAAGAGAATCTATGATTATCTATGTGATCAGGGGTATTATGCTGAGAAGAAAAAAGTTGGAGGCCATGTTTCGGAACAACGGTTTGGCAATATTGTGGAGGGTTACGATATAGTGATCTATCATACGCATGAATCAGAGTATCGTGAAGAGAGGTCTGAGGATAAAAATGTAAATTACCTCAGACTTTCAAAAGTATGTATTAGTAAGAAAATTCATAGCATACTTTATTGCACGATTAACATAAAGAGAGACTGGTGTGATCTTTCATTTTATATAAGCACTGCAAATTATGGTTCTACTGTTTTAGAGCGTATTCACAGTATCTTATATTTTGTTGAGGAGTAAATAAATGATGGAATTATATAAAGAGACCATTCTTGGTTCGATTGTAATAGACCTGGCGTTATTCGCAGATAGCTCAATCTCAGAATTTTTTTCCAGATATGGAGATTTATTTGAAAAATATACCGATATGCAAAAATTGCAGCGTTTGCTTGAAGAGTCCTTTCCTGTAGAGAACTGGGACATTATTCAAAGAGCAAAAAATCTGGCACTGGGTAATCAGGAACGAATGATGAGAAAGAAACCGGAAAATCCTCTGTGCAGTGTGTTTTCCAATCTTAGTCTGGACGGTTCTTACCCAAAAAAAATGTATTATGTCCCGGCAGTATTATCCAGGAAAAATACCGTTCCGTGTCCCGGTTATAAAGTAAAACTAACCGACTATGAGAAAGTGAGAGAACAGTTTTGTCACGAGATGGATTTACTGTTACAAAATTCTCCTGAGACCTTTGATTCTTTTCTCATCGTATTAGATACTCTGATGAAAAAATATTTGTGGAGTATCCCGGCAACCGGGAACAGGGATGAAGATATTTCTCTATATGACTATATCAGAACAACAACTGCAATTATTGCAGCTTTACTTAAAACGGATAGAAAAGATATACCGTATGTGATGGTTGCAGGTCACTTTTCCGGGATTCAGAATTACATATTTTCAGTTTCAAAAGCAGGAACAGCCGGAGTTGCCAAGAGGCTTCGTTCACGCTCCTTTTATGTCAATGCGATAGTCAGTGCTTTGGCACATTGTATTATACATAAGTTCTGCCTGCCAATGACCAATATTTTGATGCTGACCGGAGGCAAATTTTATATTCTGCTTCCCGGTACGAAGGATGCAGGACAAATACTGGAAGAAACAGAGAAGAGTGTAACAGAGTTTTTATATAAGAAATTTAGGGGGAATTTGTCCTTTGAGCTGGTTTGGGAAGAAATTTCTGATGAAGGGATTTGTGATTACAGTGGGACCATTACCAGACTTTCTGCGGAAATTGATAGAAAAAAGAACCAGTTGCTGAAAACAGTGTTGGTTAAAGATAACGAATGGAACCCTGAAAAATTTATTGTGTATCATGATTTGTATCATAAATCTATGTGCAAAGCGTGTAAAAGCGCCCTTGTGGATAACGGACAGGAGATGTGCAGTAATTGTCTTACGGATACTGAGATTGGTGGGAAGCTGCCTAAAATTAAGCAGTTTTCATTCAGCAGAAACAAGGGGGAGTATGAGTTGATAGATGGATATTATCTGAACTTAAATGTTGATGATGATGGAAAAGACCCCTATCTGATTATGAAACTCAATGATACTGACATAGACGGTATGTATGATAAACCTGTTACCATATATCATGCGGTGAATAATGTTCCGGTGAAAAAGCATGGGAATCATGAGAAGGGTACGGTTGAAGTGAAGTCATTTGATGAGATTGCTGACGCGTCCAGAGGATCTAAGAAAATTGGAATCTTGAAAGCGGATGTAGATACACTGGGCTTTTTATTTTCAGAGGGATTACAAAGAGAGAATGTAAGGACCGGTACCGTATCCAGAGTAAACACGTTATCAAGAATGCTGGAATATTTTTTTAACGGTTGTCTGCATCAAATCATAAAGGAAAAATATAGAAATGTATACTGTGTTTTTGCAGGTGGAGACGATTTATTTTTGATAGGTCCGTGGAATGAAATGCCCGATCTTGCGATCACGATTAATCGGGAATTTCATAGATATACAGGAGTTAATAAGTGTGTGACACTGTCTGCAGCAATTTGTGTTGGAAAAGGAAATGGACATATTTCTACACTGGCAGAGTGTTGTGAAAAGAAATTGGAGCAGGTGAAGAAGGAGGCAAACAGAATAATTTATCCCGATAAAGTGGGAAGAAATGGTGTTTACTTTCAGGAACAAGTTATGACATGGGAGGATTTTAAAGAACAGATTGAAAAAGGTAAAGAATTCGCCGCAGAATCACCAAACATTGGTACTGCAATTTTAAGGAGACTTGGGGATTACAGCCGGATGTACCAGAGTTATTTAAATGATAAAAATTCCGATGACCTTATGTTTTTGCCTATGTTTTTTTATGATATTACAAGGAATTATAATGAAATTAAAAAGGGGTCACGCTTCAGGAGTTATTGCGAGAAACTGTATAAGAAGGCATCCTATTATCAAGGACCTGTTGAAAAAGGATTTTATTATGCAGATTTTAGCGTTCAATATGCTTTCAATTTAACAAAGGAGGAGAGGCAAAATGGCTGATCGAAAAGAAGAGTATTTGAAGGATTTAAAGAGCGGATATTATAAAATAGTAGATGAAAAAAAGTGTTTAAAACCTAAGTTTATAGTGGAATATCCGAGTTTTATAGCTAAAAGTTTGGGAGACCGCAGGAAGAATAAATTGTCACAGCTATGGAAGTTTTATGATCATGCAAGGCGTATACAAGACAGCCTGAACCAGAAGAATCAGCCATTAGATGTATTGGAAGCAGAACTAAGAGAGTTGAGACCGGCGGTTGCTTATGCTTATAGCAGAGATACGGTAACATGGGAATTTAAAAAATTTATCGATGCAAATGTTTCGCAGGTAAAAGACAGAGATGATTTAAATGCATTTATTAAACATTTTCAAGCTGTAATTGCATATTTACCCAGAGAAAATCAAAAATAAGGAGATGACGAAAGATGAAATTGGAAAATGTTATTACGATATCTGGAAAAATTTATTGTATTACAGGTTTATGTATAGGCGGTTCTTCTAATGCGCTGGAGATAGGCGGAATTAGTCAGGAGGTAATCAAAAATCCTCTTACGAAAGAACCATATATACCAGGTTCGAGTTTAAAAGGGAAAATGCGTTCTGAATTGGAAAAGAAATATGGAAGTAAGAGGGAGGATAAGAAGACAAAAGAACTTGTTGTTGAGGAAAAGGAACCATGTGGATGCGGAAAGAAGGATTGTTTCATCTGTACGATCTTTGGAGCACATAAAAATCCGGGAGCAGATTCAGGACCAACCAGAATTATTGTCAGAGATGCAATGTTTACAGAAGAATTCCGGTCAGTGATAAAAGATCTTCCAATTGATCATGGAAGCTATCTGGAACGAAAAGTTGAAAATATAATACAACGTGATACCGGAACAGCAAATTCTCCGAGAACTATAGAGCGGATACCGGAGGGAGCCTCCTTTAATTTCGAGATTATTTTGAGAATTTTTGAGGGTGACGATGCAAAGGCGATGCTTGAATGTGTAGAGGAAGGATTGAGATTAGTAGAATTATCTTATTTGGGCGGAAGCGGTTCAAGAGGTTCCGGACAGGTTAAATTTGAATATGAATGTAAATATGATACTGATATTGATTCTGTTTCAGAGGAGAAAAAATGAATTTATATAAAATTACGGTGAAGCCGATATCGTCTTTTTGTTCCCCTCTCCAGAGTGATACTTTTTTTGGTGCATTTTGTTGGAGTTATTTGTATAAATATGGAGAAAGTGCCTTACATAATCTGATTTGTAATTATAAAGGCGGAAGGCCTGATATTATTTTCTCTAATGCATTTCCGTCCGGAAGATTACCGATGCCGATTGGTATTCATACATCCATGAGGGAAAAAGAAGTATTGCCTACAAAGCAGGAAAGATATCGGAGGTATATAGCAAATAAAAGCAGACAACAATCGTCTACAGTTCCATTGAGTGAGTTTAACAGAATCATAAACGGCGATATAGAGGTCTTGCTTGATAAGGAGGATTCTGCGCCTGAGCAGAAGATAGAGCCGAGTATGGAATGGCGGAATATGGTGAGCCGGGAAACGAATACGGTTGAGAATGTTGATGGTGCAGGCAATTTATTTGAGCTGGAACAGTTTTTTACAGAGGGTACGTTTGATCTGTTTATGTATTCTTCATTTGATAAAACAATTCTGGAAAGTGTTTTATTAGAAATGTTTCGTAATGGGATAGGAGCCAAGCGTTCTGTTGGAAAGGGTGCCTTTGAAATAGTTGGAAAGGTTGAATTATTTGATGGATTTCAATTGCCTTCTAATGCCAATGCATTTGTTGCACTTTCTAATTTTATTCCGCAGAAACAGGATCCTACGGATGGGTACTATAAAGCGTTTGTGAAATATCCAAGCCTTAGTTATACGGACCACCCAGAGGATTCGCCCTTTAAAAAGCCGCTTATATTTTTTAAGTCCGGCAGTGTTTTTCGGGATCAGCCTGTGAAAAAATTTTACGGTTCCTGTATTGAAAATATTGCGCTTAAAAAAGGTCATGTATCTAGAGATATCATTATTGGTGCATATACGATTGCTGTTCCGTGCCTTCTGACATGTTAAGAGTTAGAGTGCCTTTGAGAAAATTGCTTTTTGAAAAATATATACGGAGCGAAGTGAAGATGGAAAGACAGTTATACGAAGCATTGCAGGTACGTTTTGTGAAATTACATTTTACAATTGCCTTTTTAGAGGATTCCAGATTGCCTAAAGACAAAGTATCGGCGCTCAGAGGAGGTATGGGAGAGATGCTTCTCCGCACGAATTGTGTCCGTGACAGACAGTGTGAAATATGTGACTTTGAATCAGAGTGTATCGTGCAGAGAACGCTGTACTCAAAGTTCGAGAAAAAACCGGAATTTGTCACAACAGGTGGGAGTGTGGGTTATGTTCTTGAATGTGAGGATTACCGAGAGGATTTTAATTCAGGGGAGACGCTGGATTTTTATCTGATTCTGTTTGGAAAAACGATTGTGTATTTTAACCAGTATGTACAGGCGCTGCATACAATGGGGGAACAGTGTGGAATTGGGAAGTATCATGCCAGATTTCGGGTTGTTGGAATCAGAAATACAGAAGGACAGCCGATTTTGAAAGAACGTTCTGTCAATATGAACCAATATATAGTACATATTCTTTATGACTATGTGATGTTCCGAAAGATGCAGTTTGATGTTACAAAGTCGGAAAATATAATCATATTTGATACGCCTCTGACATTGAAATATCAAAAAGAGTTTCAGCAGGAATTTCAGATGGTTCCTATATTGAATGCAATCAGACGTAGAATTTATATGCTGAACTGTTTTGAAGGGATCGAAAGCGATCTATTATATAATTATGAAAACAGTATGATACCGGAAATCTTGCAGCAGGAGCATCATATGGTTCATGTATGCCGCTATTCTACAAGAAAGAATGAAAAGATGATACTGAAAGGGATCAAGGGATATATAGTACTGCCGGGATTACCGCAGGATGTGACTGAATTATTATTGGCAGGAGAATTGATTCATATAGGGAAAAATACGAGTTTTGGCTTTGGGAGATATCATCTTATATAAAGAATCAGCTATGTCTATTAGAGGAAGGTGGAGGGTAGAATGGAGAATTCAAATCGTTCGCTATTTTCAAAAAGAAATTGTTCAGATGAGATTAGATGAGAAACTTGATTTCTGCCAAGTGCCGTATGATTTGAAAATTCTAAGAAAAGGTGGAAGAAATGAGCGGTCTGTGATAAAATTAATTAAGAGGATAAAGACAGATTATAAATTAAAGTTTGCTATTAGAGTATTGAGTAAAATATGAACAAAATGTAAACAAATCAAGAAATGGATAAAAAAATGCAGTTATCAGAAAATTCTGTCAATTACCTGCAAAAACTGCCTTCGGAAGCCGCTAAAATCAAGGCTTTCAGAAGGTAACCGTAGAAATGAAGGTTGCCCGTTGAGGGCATTGCTACCTGTAAATCGCATATCTTACTCTTTTCAGTTTTGCAGAATTGAAATTGATAAAATAAATTGCTGGTGACATTCTATGGTATCAATAAAAAGTGCCTATTAATTTTGGGATTGCCAGAAGTAGCGAGAGTGACAAGATTCAGAGAATCTCCTGTAATCAATAGAAAGTAGCGGTGAAAGAATTTGAAATCTAAGAAGAAAATGAAAGGAACTGACAGAATATAGGGGCTTTACAGAGCAGTTTATAAGTGAAGACGGAGAAAATGTCTTTCTGTTGTGGATAATCTGCGCATTTAAATAAAATATTAGAAATTGCTATAGAGGACACCTTAATCGGCAACGATGAGATGTCCTCTCATTTTTACTTGATGGAATGTTATAAAACTGTTATGATAGTGTGATAGTTGAATCATGGAAAGGGCAGGAATAATTCCTGTATGGAGGGAGAACATGACAGAGTTTTTGGTGCATAAATTTGTAAAGAATTATGAGGATATAGGCGATGACCAGGTACGTACCAGTTACGGTGTTCTGGCAAGTGTTGTAGGTATTTTTTGTAATGTTCTTTTATTTGCTGTGAAATTTACCATAGGCTTTCTGATGAAATCCCTTGCGGTCACGGCGGATGCGTTTAATAATCTGTCCGATGCGGCATCTTCGGTGATTAGTTTTATCGGGGTGAAGATGGCGAGCAAGCCGGCGGATGCAGATCATCCTTTCGGGCATGGAAGAATCGAATACATTGCCGCATTGATTGTCTCTTTTCTGGTAATGGAGGTGGGACTAAGTTTTCTGAAGAATTCCATTGGGAAGCTGATGAATCCCGAGGAGATCATATTTGAATGGGTACCGTTTTTGATTTTAGTCCTTTCCATCGGTGTCAAGTTTTGGATGGGAGTTTTTAACCGGAAGCTGGGGAAGCGGATTGATTCCAAGGTTATGCTTGCCACAGCAGCAGATTCCATGGGGGATGTGATTACGACCGGGGCAACCGTTCTCTCGATTCTGATCTGTACCTTTACGTCCATTAATGTGGATGCTGTAGCCGGTATTGTCGTATCCGTGATTGTGATGTGGGCGGGTTTTTCCATTGCAAAAGAGACACTGGAACCGCTGATTGGTCAAAGCGTGCCGAAGGAATTGTATCAGCAGATTACGGAAGCAGTAGAAGCCTACGACGGTATTCTGGGAACCCATGATCTGATCGTACATAATTATGGTCCCAACCATAGTATGGCATCAATCCATGCGGAGGTCCCAAATGATGTGGATATTGAGGTATCTCATGAAATTATCGACCGGATCGAGCGTGAGGTCAGCAAAAAACTCAAATTGTTTCTGGTAATTCATATGGATCCCGTCGAAACACGGAATCAGGAAGTGCTGGAAATAAAATCAAAATTAGAACGGATTGTGCATGCGCTCGATGCCAATTTGAGTTTTCATGATTTTCGGGTGGTTAATGGAGAGCACCAGGTGAATCTGATCTTTGATCTTGTAGTACCCAGGGAGTATTCACAGGAGGATGCAGATAAAGTGCTGCATCAGGTAATGGCGCTGATGCAGGAACAGGATCCCAGATATCAGTGCGTGATTACACTGGACCACAGCTTTATTGCTGGATAGGATAAGATGATTGATTTGGAACAGAAAGATGTCTATAATTTAAGAAAATGAAGTATTGTCAGTAAATGTGTGATATTGTTGACAGTTTGGCCGGGGGATTAGTACAACGAATAATAAGTAACTGCCACCTTGACTTGTCTGATTTTTCGTTGTACTAGAGCGTGTTTGAAAATTCATTCCCGCAATCTGCATCCCCCACTTTGCGGTC
>UQAW01000004.1 GCA_900539175.1 uncultured Lachnospiraceae bacterium | reverse complement strand
GCCGGTATTCGTAATCCAGGCTATCGCCCTACTTACTCATACCAGCTTGCCCGTCCAATATCCATGACCCTGCGCGTGCAAGCACACTCCGGTTCATGGCTGCTGTCCGGGACTTTCATAGTAAGTTGTTGTGTTTCTATTTGGAGGTGAATATCATATGAATCAAAAGAATATGAGTAAATCGCAGAAACTGACTTTTTCTGCTATTGTGATTGCCCTTTACGTGGTGGTACTTTATTGTACACAGAGTTTTTCTTTCGGAGCTTATCAAATCCGTATTGCTACATCACTCTATGCTCTGTCTTATCTGTTTCCGTTCCTGGTTTTACCCCTTGGTCTCGCAAATTTCATAGCAAATCTACTGTTCGGCGGTCTTGGACCTCTGGATATGTTCGGTGGCTGTCTGGTGGGCATTGTGACAACTGCTATTATTGTCGGTATCCGAAAATCAAACTGGAATCCGCATCTGATGATCCTGCCTATTATATTGGTACCGGGGCTGGGCGTCTCCACATGGCTGTCTTATCTGCTCCACATGCCATACCCGGCCCTTGCTCTCAGCCTGTGCATCGGACAGATCATCCCTGCCATCTGCGGCGTATTACTCGTAAAAGCACTAAAACGGATTCTGGAACCTAAACACGGTCACATTTCTACTTAATGTAAGGAGGTAACAAATGAGCGGAAGAACGAAAGAAGAATTAGATGGAATTTCTCTTCTGGGCAACCGGAAAAATGATTATAAAATGGATTATTGCCCGGAAGTCCTCGAGACTTTCCCGAACAAGCACCCGGAAAATGACTATTTTGTTAAGTTCAACTGTCCTGAATTTACAAGCCTCTGCCCTATGACAGGGCAGCCAGATTTTGCGACAATTTATATTTCCTATGTACCCGGCGAACGAATGGTGGAGAGCAAATCTTTAAAGCTCTACCTTTTCAGTTTCCGGAATCACGGTGACTTTCACGAAGACTGTGTCAATATCATAATGAAAGACCTGATCCGTCTGATGGATCCGAAATATATTGAGGTCTGGGGAAAGTTTACCCCCAGAGGCGGTATTTCCATTGACCCTTACTGTAATTACGGAAAACCTGGTACTCACTGGGAAAAGGTGGCTTACGACCGCCTGACCCACCACGACCTGTATCCTGAAAAAATAGACAATCGATAGGAGGATTTATAATGTCAGAAAAAGCAATGGTATTATTCAGCGGCGGCGTAGACAGCACGACCTGTCTTGCGCTGGCAATCGAACGCTTTGGAAAGGACCATGTCATTCCTCTCTCGATCGTATATGGACAGAAGCATATAAAAGAAATAGAATCCGTCCGGAAAATCCTTGCCCATTATGAAATCGAAGGAATGGATCTGGACCTTACGCCCATGTTTGCCTACAGCAACTGCTCCCTGCTTTCCCACTCCAGGGAAGAAATTCCGAAAAACTCATATGCCGAGCAGTTAAAAAATCAGAACGAAACCCCTGTTTCCACTTATGTTCCTTTCAGAAACGGTCTCTTTCTGGCAACGGCAGCCAGTCTTGCGCTTTCAAAAGACTGTACCTATATTTACTACGGAGCTCACCATGATGACGCTGCTGGAAATGCTTATCCAGACTGCAGCGAAGTCTTTTATAACAGCATGTATCAGGCTGTCTATGAAGGAAGCGGAAAAGCGCTGAAAATCGAGGCACCTTTTATTAACTGGAACAAGGCTTGTGTCGTAAAAGAGGGATTGCGACTGCACGTTCCATATGAACTGACCTGGAGCTGTTATGAAGGCGGAGACCATCCCTGCGGACAGTGCGGAACCTGTATCGACCGGCAGAAAGCGTTTGAAGCCAATGGAGTGACAGATCCTGCATGAAAAACTCACACTTTACTCTATCAGTTTCTCCATCATAGCCTCCTGATACACTGCCCTCCGCTCCCTGCACATGGCCTTTTTCAGTTCTTCCAACTCCTTCATTTCAATTTGTTCCAATTTCCTGATTCTCATATCATTCAATTCTACTTCCGATAAGTATTCTTCGTACCAGTCTACCCTATAGTTCCACAATTCAAGTTTCCTGCCATAGCGCTGTTTCAGACGCTGTGCAATCAGAAGCCCCTCCGGATCAAAATCACCTGCATAGTAAAACATACAATTCTTCTGCAGCAAATCCATCAGTGCCAGAGTAGCCAGCCGTGGCTGTCCGTTACCGCAGATTGCCGTACACTCCGGATGTGTTCTCACAAGGACAGAAAAGACCGCCGGGTTTTCCACAACATAGACGTACGGTTCCTTCTTTGTCCACACATCCCGCAGATTTCCCACCGTCAGAAGCGTCAGACGCATCGGTTCTCTGCATCTTAAAAATCCTTCGATTCCCTCATGGCATTTTCCGTCACTTCCAATCGCATGAATACCATATACCAATGTGTCATTGGATAAATCATCCTTCAGAATACCTGCTCTGTAATAAAGACTACTTTTCTGTTCCGCCCTGATGGACCCGGTGATATTGTCTTCTCCAAAAAAATCTTTCAAAAATGCAGCCAGCATCCTGTCCCCCAAAGTACCTTCATCGTAAAAATGTGGGTTCTGGGTCATTCTGGCAGCAAATACTGCCAGTAATTCTCTTTTTATGTCTGCTTCTCCGAATTTGAAAACCGGAAGTTCCGGGATTGTCTGTAACAGATACTGTAACGTAATACGCAGTCTCTCGGGATTCTCCCGATACTGCTGCAACAACATCTGATATCCTTCCGTATGCCCGGAAAGTACCTTCTGCAGCCAGAATTTGCCCGGTTCTTTCCCATACCGACTCATAATCTCCGCAAAATATGCCTTCCGTGCCTCCTCCTGTTGCCGCTCCAGTTCTTTTCGGACTGTCAGCTTTTCTCCGAAATAGGCAGCAAGGATATCTTCCCATCCTATACCGGAAAATCTGCTGTCCGCCAGTGCCTTTTCCATCAGTGCCATGGAAATCGTCACACTTCTGTTATCTGTATAATCCTTCTGAAAAAATCCTTCTAATTGTTTCTTTTCCTCCGGTGTGAGCCCCGTCAATGTAACCTTTCCACCCAGACGCCCCAACCCGGAATACTTATCCCGCACTTTTCGGAAAAGTTTCTCATATACCGGACGCGCTTTAAAATAAACAATGCTTTCTTCCAGATATTTCTCCCGCTTCATAGCAGATACGCTCCCCACATTCTCCTGAATCAGTTTTCGTTGGCTTTTTCCACCATTATCTTTCTCTTTCCATTCCAGACATAACGGATCACAGTCACATACTTCGCATTTTCCGGGCGCACAAGCTGATAGATGGCAATCCCCGGCACTGTATCATAATCTCCCCATAAAATCTGGGAATTAATCATAAAGTTGAACTCGAATTCTACCATCAGACGGAACATATCCCTGATATTCATCTCATCCACGCCGGCAAACGCTTCATCCAGGGAGATCAGCTTCGGTGCATCCCCTCTGGCACCGGCATATTTTGCCACAACCGCTGAAAACAGCGGTACATACATGGCCATCGCCTTCTCTCCGCCGCTGAAGGTGAAAAATACCCGGTCTGTCAATTCCTTTTTCTTCTCGCCGGTCTTCTGGCTTTCCAACTGGAACTCAAACCACTTTCGGTAGTCCAGCACCTCCCGCATAATGGCATGGAAGGATTGCGCTGATTCCGTGTCTCCGGCAATCTTCCTGGCCTCCTCAATCTTGGAACGGAAATGACGGGAAAGCTTTTCCACTTCCTCCTCCCGCATAATCTCCACATCCTTCTGAAGCAGTTCCACCAAAGCTTTTGTATCAAGCTGGTCCTCACTGTCCGCCCGCTTGTTTCTCCATCGAAGGCTTAATTTGAGTCCGCTGGAAGTCTGCATGGATTCCATAAGCGCATTCATCTTTTCTACCCAACGCTTACTGGACTGAATCTTTCCGCGTATCTTCTTGCTGATCGTATTGGCAAGGATATCCTCGAACAATTCCCGGTCTCTGTCACTTAAGAGACGCTTCAGTTCTTCGGCGTCCTCGCTCATCCCCGCGATCAACTCCTTAAACTTTACTGCAGTTCCTCTGTATTTTGCAGAAATATCAATTCTTTTCAGACTGATATCAAACACCGACGTGCCCTCATCCAGTTCTTCAAACAATGTCTGCATCGTGATCTGATATTCCAACAGATATCCCCGATTCTGATGATAAGCCTCCTGCAGGCTGGCAAAAAGATCACTCTGCTTTTTGCTTCCAAAGCTGCCTGCCAACATACTGCACACCTTTGCCGCCTGATCTTCCATATCATCGGTTATTACAAATCTGCGCTCTACATATCCCAAACGATACTCTGCTTCAAATACTTTTTCCAGCCATTGTCTCCGGTCTGACGCTTTGATTCCGGAAATCTCATTCTTTGTCCGCTCCTTTCGCAGAACTTTTTCTTCGTTCTTCAGATCGGACTGATGCTTTATGGAGGTCTCTCGTTCCGTCGGCAGCACAGCCAGCCGCCCGATGCAGTAATCCAGCCGTTCTCTGATCTGATCATAATCTGTCAATTCCAGCTGTTTTCGTATAGAGACCAGAATTCCTTCCGATTCCCTTACCCTCTGAACTGCCCGGTTCAGATCGTAACGGATGTCATCCAGATCCTGATTGATTTCCTCCAGATATTCCTTTTTACTTTCCACTTCACGAATACCATTCCGATAATTGCCATGGATAATCTGAAGCTTCATCAAATTTTCCTTATAGCTATGCAGAGCTTCCAGCGCTTTGTCAAACACATCCAAACGCGCGGGAAGATAACACTTATCGCAGATCTTACGTGCCTGAAGCCGGACTTCATCCAACTGCTTTCTTTCCTGCTCCACACGCTCTTTCTGCTTCTGAATCTGCTCTCCCAACAATTCCAGTGTATATTCCCGCTGTGCATATGATTTCGCGGCTACCTTCAGATCCTGATCACAGGGAAATGCTTTCCATTCACTCTGAAGCATTTCTTCCCGCTGCGATGTGTAATCCAGCAGTTCTTTCCATCTACCGATTTCTTCTTCCAGTTCCCTGCAGATAATTTCCACCTCTTCAATCTTCTGTCTGCGGTAATTCTCTCTGGCACGCACTCCAATGAAGCGTGCTTCATACCTCTTTGTAATTGTTCCCTCTAAAACACCTAGCCGGTAATTGCCGTCTTGATCAATCCAGGAATTACAATTCTCCCCCTCTATCCGCTCCTCATCGTCTGCATATCCGATTGCAGACAACACACGTGAAATCTTCTGATAAAACAGGATATCATTTTCCCCATTATCAACCTCCAGAACTTCCGTCAGATTCTTCTGAACTCTGGTCACGTCACTGAAAATATACCTGTCGCAGATACCCGGGTCCAATTCAAGTACCTGTTCCCTGTAATCAGCTGGAACAATCAGTGCATCCAGAATTCCCATCTGAAGCAGCGCTTCCTCCAACCGGGACATCTGTTCCTCGGTAAGGCTTCGGTCAAAGTCAATCGTCTTATAGAACTGCAGATATGGAATTCCTTTTTCCTGCAAAATCCTGCGGTTTTCCCGCACAGCATCCGGCTGCTCCGGCTCAGGATCTTTCTGCTTCTGCCACTGCTCCAGTTCCGCTTTTGCTTCTCCGGCTTTTTTTCCAATCTCTTTCACCATCTGCTGCGCCTGGTTCTTCCCATCTGCAAGTTCACGTTCCTTCTGATAGAAAGACTGTTTTGCAAGATCGCGGATCTCTGAATAATCCATCCCCATCTGATACGCTTCCACTCTGCGCGAAATTTCCTGCATGGTTTCCGGTTCCAGATGAAGTTCCTGATTCTTGCTTTCCCAACGATAGATATCCTCTGTCAGCTCCGCTTTTGTCTCATGCAGAAGATTTTCATACTGAAGCAATTCCTTCTCTGCCCGGTTTCTCTCCTCAAGATGTTCGTCCAGTTCCTTCAGAAAACGATCGTATTTCTCCTGGCAGTTCTTTTCTTCCATAAGTACCGTCTTACCTGCATCCACCTTCTGCATATAAGCATCCAGCAATTGATTATGCGCCTGAAAAGAATATACCTGATCTTTCGTTTCGCACAACTCCTTCTTCAGAAATGTAAATTCATCAAAGGAGACATCTTCCATAACCGCTTCCATTTCCTCCAGAGTATCATCGATCTCATCCCAGATCACTTCATTTCTGTCGGACTGCTCTTTGATTCTCTGCTCTGTATCCAGCTGCTTTTCTTTCTTATCGGACTCCTGACGTTCCTTCTCCTGAACCACCCTGCGCTGCTCCTCCGATTCACTGACAGTCTTTACTTCCTGTTCTTTCAGCCTTGCCGCATCACTGGACGCCAGAGATTCCCGCTCCTGCGTCAGTACCTGTTCCTCCTGACGCAGTTCCTGGTAATGCTGTTCTTCTTTCAGCAGCTTCTCCCTCCCCTCTGCAATCCTGCGCTCAAGATCTTCCGCTGTTTTTTCAAACTCCCGGCACTCCTGAATCGACTTCGAAAAAAGAAGTGCCTTATCATACAGCACGATCTGATTATACTGATCGTAAACCCGCTCAATCTGTTTTGCTGCCCGGACACTGTCACTTAACGTATCCAGATTCGTTTTCAAACTGTCCATATTTTCAATCGCTTCAGACATGGGCCGCAGATCATCCTCGGAAAGTGTCTGAAGAGAGCTGCTCAATATTTCATTGATCACGGTCGGTTTAAAATCCTTCGACAGCTTCGGTGTCCGAAGCTGAATCAGAAGTTCCAGCAGTTCCCGGTATTCCTCCTGTGTCTCAAAACCGAAGAGCAGTCGGTTGACACAAGCCGCATACTCCCCCTGTGTATCCATAACCTTGCCGCCGTCCCCAATCCGATTCTTAAGTTCCTGCCTGGTACAGGTAATTTTATTGTGAGGATCTTTGTACAGGTACAGATCCTGACCGATTCTTCTGCCGTCGGTAATACAGAAATACCAGGATTCCATCTTCTTATTTCTCCGTGCACGCATTCCGATTCCCAAGGTGAGATATCCATCACTTTCTGTACGCTTCATTTCCATATAGAGGTAACCGGTTCGTTCCTCCCTTCCATCCCCCTCTTCCAACAGATAATTCTCCATTTTTCTCGCACGGGATCCAAAGGGGTCCAAACGCTCCGGACGCATATTTCCATCCAGAAGAAGCGGGATAAAACTCTGCATGGTAACAGATTTTCCGGAACCATTGGCTCCTCTTAAAAGCATTCTTCCATCCAGAAAATAAAACTCCTCTTCATCATAATACCAGAAATCTACCAGACCGACTCTATGTATCTGCCACTTACTGTTCATCTGTGCCTCCGTTCTTCAAAAAATCCTCCGGGTATTTTCCCGCAATTTTTCCAACCACCGCTCGAATTACAATATCATCCTTTACCTTCTCCACCAGTTCCAGTTCTGTCATATAGGCATAAACTTCCCGGTAAAATTCTCCTGTCGTCATTTCCCGGTATGTCTTGTTAAAACCTTTCCCATACTGCTCTTTACACGCCTCCACAATACTGCGGTACACTTCCCCGGGAATCCGGATGTTCTCATCCGCAGGTACCTCAATCTCTCCGGCTTCTATTTTTTCTATAAGCAACTGATTGATAAGAAGTACCGCATCCGACAGCGTATGCTCCTCCGGAAAGCACCTGCCGAGCCGGCATTCCTCCCCCAGTATCAAAAACGCACTGTCCCTGTGTACATGAAGTTCACAGTCGAACAATTCCCCAAGTTCTCCGCCGATCATATTCCGGTAATTCCGCACATAGGCAAAATCTTCCTCTGTCTCCGGTGTTTTATACATTCCCATAGACATCAGCAGACGCCGGTAAACCCTCTGTCTCCGGACGATTCCCCGATCCTCGTTGACATCAATCCATTCTTCTTTCTCAAAATCTTCCGGACTGGTATACCCCATAATGTCCTGCGTAAAATTCTTCATAAAATATCTGGAAACTCCGGTATTTTCATAGAGCACCTCACTGGAATCATCCTTCGCAAAACTATCTTCACTTCCGTCATCTACACTTAGAATCCCACAGGCTACGCAATACTTCATCACCCGGACCAAATGACGGCGATAGCGGTAAACTGTCCAATCAATCTGCTCCTCCTGGTACTGTCCCTGCATATACTCTGTCAACTCTGACAGTACAAACTGCTCCTCTGCCTCTTTATCTTCAAGAAACATCAGAACCAGACAGAAAAACACATACTCAATCTGCTCGGTAAACTCCTGAATTCCCATCCAGTTTTCCGGTTTTGCCGGCATTTTCTCCACCTTCACAAGATAGGGATTCACAATCACCTGATATCCCAGTTTCTCCATCAGAAATTTCTTTACGTTCCCTATTTCATCTTTCATCTGATAATACAATTCCCGCTCTCTGGACTTCAGAATCCAACGACGGCTGAGCAATATCTCCAACGCACGCATAGCCACTTTTTCCTCACTTTGTATCAGATTTTTTCTCAAAAATAATGGTATAGGCCGGCATGTAAAATACACCATCCGTACAGTTCAAAATACAGGTTTCCTTCGTATCCGCCTGTTCGATATGATAAACCTGGCCATCCTCTGTCTTTGCACGGCAGTTCTTGTTCTCCAATGCCCTGGACAGCCATGTTAAAAACACATCCCGCACATGCGGCTCAATCTCAGGAAGTCCGGCAAATTCCAGACGATGATCTGTAATATAACTTTCCAGCAGCTTCTTTTCGTCCTCAAGCCGACGGATCGTAGCCAAACGCATCTCCTCTTTTTCCCGGGAACGATCTACAATCCCGCTGCGCTTTGCCTTCTCCCGATAAGTTCTCACCCTTGGCATAACCGTCACGATATGGGGGGTCTCTTCAAACACACCGCTGTTGATACTTTCTGTCTTCCTCCCTGCAATCCCTTTCAAGTGAAGTGGCTTTTCAATTCCAAACACAGAAGCTGAAAGGCGATGAGCTTCATTGATATCCCTGCATTTCGAGAACATCACTGCCAGCTTGTAATATTCCTCTCTCCGATTGGAACCACTGTTACTCATCTCACTGATCCGCGTGGCATATCTGGTAATTTTCCGGATAATTTCATTGGTCGTATCAAAAATCTTGCCCGCCTCCGATTCCCTTCCATCTTTTCCTGAAAACCACTCCGCAATACTCTCCCAACGCCCCTTCATCTTATCATAAATTAGCTTTTCATCTACTTCTACTTCAATTCTCGGAATGGAGAGTTCATAGGCAGTCACCTGTTCCAGAAGTGCCCGAATCGTCTCAGGCTCTACCTCTCTGAGCCGCTGTTCGATAGCATTTACATTAATCTGAAGGCTTTTGACAAAGGTTCTCAAATATTCGATCAACCGATCCTTGAACACAAGAAATTCCCGGGTTTTCATCATCTCTTCCGCCTTCACGCTGTTCAATTCCCTCATATAATCCTGATAATTCTGATTCAGACGAATAAAATCATTGTTCAGATCATTCCACCATCCATATACCTTTTCATCCTGCTCTCCTGCCATCTCTCCAATCATTCCAAGACTGATGCGAAGCCTCTCCAACAGCGTGGGTTCCAGAGAAGAACCTTCGATAAAGAGATTCTCCACACGCATGACCATGCGTTCAATCTCCACTGCCGTCTCAGAGAGCTGGTAACGAAATTTTTTATTCTTAAATTCCTCAATACTGGCGACCTTCCGTGTATCCTGAATTGTAACCAGATTGCCCCATGCTGACAGCGCCGCCAGATCCTGCTGACATTGCTCCGGGGTGTAATCCTCAAAATAAGGATCCTCTTTCAGTTCTTCGAAAACTTCTTCCTGGTACATCCAATATTTTAGTTTTTCATACTGCAAATAAAAAAGCCGGATGATGGGGCGGTATCTGTCTGTATTGTCCACATTCAGATACTTCGCTTCCAGCATCGGCTTTCTTAGTTTATCCTGTATTTTCATAAAATCGGCTTCCTCTTATGCGTTTAAATTCCCATGATCTGCACTGCAGGTTCATTAGTAATTATTTCCCTGTCCCAAAACAATAGTAACATATTGGTTGGAAATTCACAAGATGATTACAGATATCTTATAAAATTTTACTCTTCTGATTCTTTGATGAACTCACTGGCAAATTTTATATGGCTCATAGTAGCATGGATTACAAAACTTCAATCTTACACCGATGTTCTTTTGTCTCTTTATCATAGCTGATACCAACCGCAAGAATCCTTCCACCATACGGAACCTCTTCTCCCAGTCTCCCCTTGAAACGCAATGCATATTGTTTATCTTTAATCTGCTGAATCGCTTCTTCCGGCGTATGATTAACCTTCAATTCAAGGATAATGCAGTCCGCATCTTTCTTATTCGGATAAAAAATAAAATCCACGTAACCCACTCCGGCCTTATCTTCCCGTTCAATGCGGTACTTATCCCGGGCAGAAAGATACACCAGATTTATAATAGCAGATAACTCAATCTCATGATTATAGGAGAGAATTGGCGTTTCCGTATTATGAGCATACTCCAGAATCTCCGCCATTGTCTCTGTGTCCCCAGAAAGTGTTGCCTGAAGCATTCTGTCCGACTCTTTTGCCAGACGATACACATATCCCAAAGAAGATTCCTTCTGCAGTATTTCATCGAACTTCTCCATTAATTCCTTGTTTGGAATACATACTCTTCCATCCTCATAACTTAAGAAACCATAAACAACCATTGCAGAATATATTTCTTCCCGTGTAGACAGATTCATTGATGACGCTGCATATTCCCTGACTTTTGCCGGCACCGGTTCACCGGCTACCATCAGCGCCAAATCATTGCGTACCTCATCTACATTTTTCTGAATGTAATAGAAAATTTCATCATACGGACCGGAGCTTGTCCAGTAATTTCCCAGATTATTATTGGTTAATGCAGCTACTACAGAACGGGGATTATACATCCGCTCTCCTGCTTTTGTATGATAACCGTCATACCATAGTCTCAGACCATCTCTTGTAACACCTGGTATTGCTGTATTTGCAAGGTAACGCTCATAAAGCAGATCAACTTCTGCCTCCGTAAAGCCAAAATCGTCACAGAACTTTTCTTCTGTTGCCATTGTATATTCCATAAACATATTTAATTCTGAACCGCTGGAATATTTCGCAATCGGCAGAATGCCTGTCATATACGACAATGAAACATACGCACGATCTTTCAGCAGATTACTAAGGAAGGAAATATATCTCTTTTTGTCCTCGTCCGTAATAAAATTCTTATGGAAAATACAATCCCATTCATCAAAGACAAACACAAACTTCTGACCGCCATATTCATTAAATATACTGTCCAATATATCCCACAGGGCATCCTCCATCTCAATATCTGCATTCGGGTACGACTTCTCTAAGTCTCTCTTCAGACGCCTGGAAATCCTGTTAATATACTGATTGTAGCTATTGCATTCTTCCGGCATCTTACTGAAATCAATATAAATCACATCATATCTGTTCAGATGCTTTCGATATCCATCTTCTTTTGCAATCTTCAAAGAATCAAAAATATTTCCGGCATCCGCACCTTTTCCAAAAAACGCCCCCACCATGTTTGCCATTACCGTTTTTCCAAAACGGCGAGGCCGTGTAATACAAACATGCTTGTTCCCTAACTCGGTCAAAGGAAATAACTCTGCCAGCATCCTGGATTTATCTACAAAATAAGGGCTTTCCACTTCACTTTTATATAAGGTAAGCGACGACGCATTATTCAGGTAAAATCCCATCTTCACTCCTCCACAAAATCTTTGACTATTTCATATGAAAATACTGTCCACACCTGATTTTATTATACATCCAGTATAACGTTTCGTAAATAACCGGACTATATGCGCAAGATATTTTTCTGAGTGTGCCAGTCAAAAAACGCAGGCGTAGCGGGCTACGCTGAGGCTTTTTGACTTGTGCAAGATTCTTACAACTGCAATCTCCGGCGGATTGTTAAACCGCGGCAGTGTCTGCTTATGGCTTCCCAGACCGCTTGTTATAAATAACTTCATCTCATCTTTCTGATACATGCCATGTATATATTCCGGAAACCATCCCTGATCACCGCCATAGAGACCGCCTAAAAATGGCAAAACCACCTGACCTCCATGATCATGTCCGCTTACCACCAGATCCACATCCCAGTAAGACGACGCATCTCCGAAGATAAAACTGTCGGGGCGATGAGCCATCATGATTTTTAAATGCTCCGTGTTCTGGAACTCCTCCAGAAATTTCTTTGTCTCTTCCGAAGCTGCAGAAGCATCATTATTTCCGCCCATTCCAAATGCGTAATCATACATTCCTCCAAGACGCAAATCAGTTCCGCGAATATTCAAATCTATATATTCCTTCTCCAGTACAATCGCACCTGCCTTCTCCAGTTGGGGAATCAATTCTGGATGGTCGTTTTTCATGTACGCTTCTTCATGATTCCCTAAGGAAAAATATACCGGGGCAATTTTTACTAATCCTGCAATTAATTCACATGGAATATCAGCATTCAGTGAAGTTTCATTCAGAAAATCCCCGTCCAGCAAAATCAAATCCGGTTTCTGCTCCCTTACTTTACGGACAAGCTTTTCATTATACGCTCCGAATTCATGATCGTGAAGATCTGACAGGAGAACCATCTTCACATCCTGTTCTGTCTTTTCTGTTTCAAATTCATACTCTCTGAGAGTGAGAAGATTTGTAGAAATCCAGAAACTTCCGAGTATATAAATCACTGCTGCAGCTAAAATAGAAATGCATACTTTACATATTATCGCTTTTTTCATCCAACACTCTTACTCTGGCTTGTATGCGCCAAATAGATTCTTAAACAGAATTTTCAGTAAATCTCCGTTTCCTTTAAAAAAACTGATTTTCGTTGGTGTCTTTCCTGCTTTTGGATATGCTCTTGTAACCGGAATTTCACATGCTCTATAACCAAGCTGTGTTGCCCGGACAGACAGATACGCCAAAAGTTCATACGTCATAAACACATCACGAAGCGGCTGAACACGCTCATCCGTCAGATATCTTGCCGAATAGGCACGATAGGCATTTGTAGTATCCGTAAACCTCTGCCTCGCCGTCAGGGAAATAATCGGTGCGTGAATCAGTTTCACTGATACAAGCCGTATAAATGGAGTATTAATTGCCCGCCCGCCTTTGATAAACCGGGAACCTTGAATCAGATCATAGCCCTCTTGCAGTTTTTCAATAAAATGTGGAACATCCTCTATACTGTCTTTATTATTTCCATCAATTGTAATAATTCCCTGATATCCTCTTTGCAATGCCCACCAAATTCCCATACGAAGCTGTGCACCTTGCTTTCCTGTATCCTGCTTCACCAACAGGGTATTCACATGAAGCTTTTTAAGCATAAATTCTTCCGTACAGCCATCCGTAGAACCCCCATCACATATCACAAGATCAGCATAGTCAAAAACATGATATTTCAGGGCCCGCTTCAATTCTTTGATAATACGTTCTCCCTCATTAATAATGGGAATCAGCACAACATACGATTTCGTTTTCTCTTGATATTCCGTACACGCAAACCTTGGAACACCACATTGCTTTTCATAAATTACCATTGCTTTTACCTTTTCTTCCTCAAACGAATTCTTTTTAATAAATCTAAATCTTTCCAAACGCCTTTTACATAAGTCACCAACGCTCCCATTATAATGCTTATAACAAATACACCTACAATTCTGAATGCAGTATATACATAGCACCCTATAGAATAATTTAAAAACTCATTGCTCATAAATATCTTTAAAACAATATATTCCAATGGATCGTGGAACAAATAAACATAAAATAGATTTTTGATAAGAATCTTCCACAACCTTGTACTGCATACCCTGCGTAAATAATTGTCACACATCCATGCCAGCAAATAAGTCCAGATTGAACTGCAGATAATCGTAAACGTAGCTCCTAATAATTTATATCTAAAATCTATTACTTCAACAACTGTCAATGCAGCAAAACTCAAAACAACTTTTTTCCCATTCCAATTCCAGTGATGCTTCCTCCGCTCTGATTCAAACACATACCCAACAGCAAACCAGAATATATATGTTAAACCTTGCTTAAAACTAAGAATATCCACAGGAATTAAGACTGCTGTAAAATGGATTGCACCTGCGCCGACCAGTATTAAGATATTGCTTTGAACATCCAGCCTTTTTAATCCCTTTATGAATATAGAAAAAATGATCATGCACCAAAAAAGGGCTGTTAAAAACCATAAATGCCCGCTGTCTATTCCTACCAAAAATCCTCTAAAAGCAAACTTCCATGTTTTCGCTGTATAAAATCCGCCCACATATTTGACCGGAAGCATAAATAACCAACCGTACACAAAATAAGGAATCACCAATCGATGAATTTTACCCTTACAAAATGCAGAAAATTGCCCAACCGGTTTAAGCGCTAATACTGCACCAGATAACATAAAAAACAAGGGCATGTGAAATCCATAAATCCATTCCACTGCATATCTGCACGATGTTAAAAAAACGGAATAATAGGAACTGCTGACTGTGGAAGGAAGCTCATATGCAACCCCGCCATAGCTTGTTTGCATATTCAAATATGTGCTATGGCCAATAACCACAAAAAAAGTAGCAAGCAATCGTACCCAATCATAGATTGTAACTCTTTGTCCCCCCAAATTGTTCTTAAACTTTGTCTCAGCCATCCTACCCAAGCGAAATGTTTTCCCCAATCTTTCCTGGCACTCTACGCATCTCCAAAGATCTCCTTTACATACCCCATCGTATTTTCCAATTCTGTGACGCTTTCTGTTTTTCCCCTCTCAATAGAAATAAATCCTTTATAATTTTCATTGTGCAGAAGCTGGCAAAGCTGCACATGAAGTTCCCGCCTTTCAATCCCTTGTAATCCTGGCTCGCTGATATGCACATGGTTTACATATTTAACAAACCCTTGTAATGTACTTACGGATTCCTGATTCTCTATCATAGTTCCCACATCCAGATTCAGTCGAAACCCTTTCGAATTCACAATTTCAATCAGTTCAATTGCAGATTGTGTATCATTGATAAAATTCGTATGATAAATCGGCGGATTTGCCTCCATACCAATGACTGTACCTTTTTCATAGGCGTAATCACCTAATTCTCTGAAAAAATTGATTGCTAAACTTAAATCAGCCCCTTTGGGCATATCACGGTTTCGAGGGCAGCCAAACACCAGATTTTTGCATCCAATCACAGAAGCAAAGTCTATTGCTTTTTTCGTATAGGCGAAAAGCTGCTGCCTCTCTTTATCCGTGCCGAACAATTTTTCCTGTCTTCCATACCATATGGACTGTATAGATGGAACTGTAAAACCATATGTTTCTGTCAGCACAGTTTTCCAGTGCTCTGCTTCAACCAGCCTTTCATAAGGCGTTTCCGGTAATATTCTTGTAGGGGCAATTTCCAGACCAGAAAAACCATACGCTTTCATAAGAGAATATACCGTTTCATCCTGCAAAGGATCCCACGCTATATTTGAGATCGCAAGTTTCATATCACAACACTCCTTCATAATTAAAAACCAGTAGTTTTAAATCCACCTTCTTTTTCAGTAATCTCCTTGTCTATTATGTAAAAACCTTCTTTATACTTCAAAAAGCCAATAATCTTTTAATTCAATCTTACGATATGCTGTCTGTAAATTCTCATAGATTTCATCCGGCAATGCAGTTTCTTTTGGCAGCATAACATAATCCACTTCCATATAATGATGCATTGCATAATCTACTTTCGACCAGGTTGCGTAAGTAGGCACTATGTAAATTTTCCAATCTGTCCAGTCACCGAAAATAAATTCATCAAATCCATTTCCAAGATACAAAATTTCCGCATCCTTTTTTTGAATTCTGGATTCCATTTCTGCATCCAGCGACATAACCCAATCAGGTGCAGCATCCACGTTTACCAAAGGATACGATACCGGATCAAGATAAATATTTTTTACAGTTCCTCGTATCTGAAAAAGCGAAACACCTAAAATAAATACAGGCATCAGATACCGGAGATTTTTCCAGGATCTCTTCTCACGTGTTACCTCACATAATAACAAGAATAAAAAAGTAACCAATACCGCAGATTCCACATGGTATCGTGTATCTTCATATCCCACAAGTGCATACATAAATGTTTTTCCCGCATAAAAAACAAGAAAAGTTCCTGCCGCAAACCAGATTTTGGAGAATGATATTCTTTTTGCTTTACATTGCAACACCAGTACAATCAAACATAGAAGTACTATCATATCTGCTGTTATGGAACAGTTCATGAGACTTTTTGCAATCGCATATGCCTTATGTACAAAAGCAATCAGCCATTCCTTTGGAGAATTAAATAGCGTTGCCGTGAATTCACCCGGTACACTGACACGGTTAGGTACCGTTGTCTCGACAAGAAACATCGTTCCCAGATTATCTGAAATCCATAATGACTGAAAATGAATCAAAGAGTAAATCATCCATGGCAATAAAAATACAAGTGCACCTGCCAGATAGCAGAAAAGGGGTTTGATTCTTCTCTCCTTTTGAACCAGAAGCATAAGTAAAGCACAATAAGCAACTAATACCATACCATCAAATCTCGTAGTCATCACCATACCTGCACAAAGACCTGCTGCAAATGGAATGAGGTTCGACTTTTTCGGAGAAAGATAAATCTTAACGCACAATGCAGCACAGATGGTTGTAAGCAGAATTACCAATGGTATGGAACGTGCAGCACATAACTCATCCAGATAAGAATCTGTAGTAAAAAGCAGGAATGCAGCAATTGCACCACACCACAGACGTTTCACAAAACATCTGCTGATTTTCAGAAATAACAATCCCGTAAACAGCATAATATAAAAATTAAATAACACACCCGCATATCTTCCCAGTTTTGTTATTCCGTTGACGAAAAACAGGCACAGCGGATAAAAATATGGAAAAGAAATATTATAGTCGGTGCGTATCACATATTGTCGTATCGTATCAACGAATCCAAAATTTCCAGTAAAGGTCTGAGAAATTTCATAATAACTATGGCTGTCCGGCGAAAAACACCCCATATTCTGCCAACAATATAAAAGTGCTGCAAAAAGCCCCAAAGCCATAAATAATCCTGAAACTCTGCCAGGAAAAGTATGGTAATTTTTCAGTATTGCTATGGCATATACCAATATGATAACACCACTGAGAAAACTCAATCCCAACCGACTGAATGCTGCCTCGGGAAATATGACGGCAAAAAAATCAAATAATACCGCAATCACTACAAGAATAATTCCCGGTATCTTATTTAGTTTAAAACCAGATGTACTATATAGCCCAACTTCCAGTGCAAAAGTGCATACTCCTACAAATAGAATGGTGCCAATTGCTCCATAAAAAGATTTTGTTGTTATTCCGCTGTAGAGACCCAAGGTCAATATAATTACATATAATGTCTGCCAGCACACGCCCATCTGCCTGATACACTCTGCATAAAATTGTAACGTCTTTCTATTAAGCGTTTGCATATCCATATCCCTCAACGAATTTTCTGATCTCACCCATAATGGTTTCTTTATCACAGATATAACCGCCAGTACCGCCGTACAATTTGTCATATACCGTCTTGTAATTATAATCAGCCGGTATACCGGATAACTCATTCATAAAAACATTGCCTGTCAGATATTGATACAACTGTGCCGCAGATATGGGTTCCGTAGCCGGATGCCACAATCTGATTTCATTTTTCAATGCAGTCTGTATATCATCCCATAGCCGCCCCAACGGATAAAATTGGTAAACGCTGCGGCTGTCTGTAAAATTTAATGCACTAAACCCAAGCATCTCAAACTTTTCTTTTAAAAATACGCTTTGCCGGGTATTAAGAGTTCTCACTTTGTAAAATCCATTATCCTGCAACTCATAATAGTTACACAAAACCGGTTCCGTTTTTAACAACTCTTCCATCTTTTCTGCTTTCAGCATATATGGAATTCTGTTGATAAAATCATATATAAAATTCTTCTTTATATTTTTACCGAACAATCCTGGCAGCCGGACAATCAACGCTTCTGGAAAATGTTCACGCACCCAGCATTCTAATTGATACCGGTTATATCCATAAGGATGTAGATTCTCTGTCTTAATCCGGGTAGTTTCATCCACATCCTGTGGATTTTCAAAAACATCAATCGTAGAAATCAATACCAGCTTTTCAGGAGCAATTCTTCTTATGTTTTCTTCTGCCTGCAAAATCAGTTCCATATCTTTCTCCGGTGCCTGATTTGCCAGATATTTTTCTGCACGAAGCCCTGCATATATGAGCAGACCCGGATTTGTTCCATAGGCTTCCTCTATATTTTGGGAATTAAATACCGCATCAAATTGCCCCTTCTCATAGAGATTACTGCCTACAAATCCCGTGTATCCTACTAAAATATTCATCCTCTTTCCTCTATTTCGTTAATTTTTCAATGCTTTCAAAACTGTACCGCTTACGCTTAAATACCAAATCCAACAAAATCTGCAGATATTTGATAATAATGGTAAGCACCCCAAAAATCCCAAAGAAAGCTACAGAAAGGAATAAAATTGTCGTTGTCCAACCTGCAGCCGGAGTACTCATCACATAGATAACAATCGAGTAAACAATCATAAAAATAGTCATCAGCATCATAAGCACCGTCATCGTTATGGAAAAACGATAACCAACCTCAGTAAACAAGAGCAGTGAATCTACTGCCAGGCGGCCACGATACTTTTTCTCTGACCGATCAGAAGCTGCTATATCTTTGTTGACATTTGTGAGGGTATATACAATATTCTCTGTTTTTAGTCCGCAATTGGCATAAATCGCTTTTCGGTACGGTACCGTCTTATTCATACTGCTGATTCGATTAATCACCCTTCGGCTTAAGATACGGAATGTCTCCGTGTAAAGCTTATGGGAAAGGTTCGTAAAGCGTTCAAAAACGTGGTAAAAGGCTCTGGAACTCAGTCTTTGCTTTCTGTTCGGAGAAGCACTGACGATATCAAATCCCTCCAAAGATTTGCGATACACTTTCATAATTTCACTCTTATCAAAATCAAGAACAGTTGTATCAAATTCAAATACAAAATCCCCGATTGCCAGATCAACACCTGCATTCATTGCCATCTCAAGTCCATGATAGTAACTCATGTTCAGGACAGAGATGCTGGTGCTTTTTGCTTGTATGCTAATCTTTTTAATATGTTCCACACTTTCGTCGTTTGAACAGTCATTGACACAGATAATTTCTGAATGTTCAAAGTTTTCCTCCATAACATTGACAACTGTTTTTAAAAATTCATCAATTCTTTTTTCTGCATTATGTACATAAATGACCACAGACATAAAATTTTTTTCTTTGTTATCCATTTTCAAACACCTCGTCTAAATCGTATACTGTGTTGATTTTTCCGGACAGCACCCCGACAAACGTAGGATTCTGCGAATACGTCCTGATCACTGTCGGTCTGGAATCGTCTATTTCAGAACTCATTAAGATCGGTTTCATCGAAAACAGTGATTCTTTATAGGAAAAGCCATACGCTTCCTTCAAATATTTTTTGGCAAGATTCGCCATATAGGGAAAGGCAGTTTCCGGCTTCGCCTTACAATCATTGCAATTTCCCAGATGAAATGGAGAGCAATATCCGCCGCTTCTTGCCTGACATTGGAATGTTGGCACTTCTTCATAACTTGTCGTATGGGGAGTAAACGTTACGGAAGTCAAAGAATGGATTCCGGTTTTTCCAAACGGCATGATGGAAAAAAACGGACCATCCATGACTGTAAAACCATACCCGTGCAGTCTCTCATTTACATCGCAAAGTATAATTTCACAAAGTTCATACTTAATTTTGAATTTTTCATAGCCAAGCATATCAAGAATCTGGTTGGTAGCTGCATAAGTGGCATTGAGCAGGAATCCAGTCTGATAGATCTTCCCATCCTCTGTTCTTAGTGAATATACATCCTGCAGCTTCTCTATTTCCTGAATTTGTACTCCATAATGAATTTGAACATTGGGATATTCCTTCAGCTTTTCCAAAAAATACTCCTTCAATATCATAGCATCATAAGTATATTCTCTTGTAAGGAAAGCTCCGTCACACATTCCTTTCCTGAAGAATCTCTCCGGATGCAGTTCTTCGCATGGGATACCTGCGGCCTTACAAAAGCTCTTGAACTGATTTCCATCGGACCAGGAATATTGGCTTGATGTCGCATAAACCTTTTGAAATTCCCGGTTAATACAAAAATCATAATCCCTGTTGAATCGTTCAAAGTATCCTGCCGATTTCATGGCAGTTGATATACTTCTCGGATAGTGATATCCTTGATGTACCCTTGCCTGATTAATATACGTTGCCCTGCGAAAAGGCGTAGGATCACATTCCAGCACCAACACACGCTGTCCCTTTTCTCCACAGAACAATGCTGAATATAATCCGTATAATCCTGCTCCTATCATGATTTTATCAAATTTTTCTATCTTCATTATGATACTCCCGATCACTTCTTTCATGGGCAATCCGCTATTTCAAAACTTTCCTTTGTATCAGCATGTGCTTATTCTCCTCACTAAATCTCCGAATATCTTCATGCGTTTTATTATCAAGATTTACAAAATATTGCTTGTTTTTCTCAGCATATTGCTCTGCAGTACATACAATTTTGGCCGGGTTTCCAGCCAGCACCCATCCAGGTTCCTCTATACTTCTTGTTACAACCGAACCCGCTCCAATAATCGTATTATCCGCAATATGTACTCCCGGCAATATGACAGTACTGTGACCGATAAAACAATTATCTCCAATTTCTATTTTTCCTAAAATATTTGTGTATTCCCCTTTACTTACCTTTATAGGTGCATTGTCATGTAGCAGTAATGTGACATTTCCGGAAATAGTAACATTATTTCCAATCGTTAACAAAGAACAATCTCTCCTTGTTGACAAACAACTATATATTTTGCAGCGCTCACCAATATGCATTCCGGCTTTTCTATATTGCTCAATCTGTAATTCCATACTGTCTTTATGCTTTATCTTTATTTCTACAAAATATCTGAATTTCCTATAAATACGCTTAAATATCATAATGTTCCCTCTTCATTTCATATATTAAATTCTTAAACCTGCAAAACTTTTCATTACATCATTTTTATATTGTACATTTTTTCTGCGAATTTTCTTTCACCATCATAACAACCATACAAAATTCAGACCACATATTTTCTAAGAAACGGAATATGATAAAATGTCGCGGAGATTGCCAAAGAAATGCTGAATACAATTATTGTAATTATCGGTACAGAAAGTCCAGCATTAAAGGATAATGTATCTAATCCGACTACATTTTGTAAAATCTCTATCACTAATACGTGTACTAAATATATACCAAAGCTATATTGGGCTAATGCACAAATAATATTCCTAAATTTGTTGCTAATATAAGTTTTTTTACTCCATCTGCTTTTAATAAAAACAAATACTGCAATACTTTCGAGCATAACGTTAATAGAGAAATTATCAAAAAAAGCTCCATAAGGCTCACCTTTGATCCTTGAACTCCAAATACTTATTAAAACTGTGAGTAAAAAACCGATTATTCCCAAACAATAGATCCATATCCTCTTTGCTTTTACGATTTCTTTTTTGTCCAAATAATATCCACATATAAAATAACACGAATATCCTAAAGTTATATGAAAATTAACATTCCCATACAGCTTCTGAAGATAAGACAAATAAGGAATCTGCAACATCATAGGAATTATAAATGTAAAAATTAATGCTAATAACAGGAAATATTGCATTACAGATTCATTCTCAGTTATTTTCCTTAATATAGGTATGATGATATATAAGCCAACCATCATAGGTAAAAACCACATATGATAAGGTCCGCTTAGAAAATTGCGAATGATTACATCTATACTTCCGCCACGATAAACAGCATATACGAATGACCAAAAAACAAACGCACTAACAAGACGCAGAATATTTTGGGTATATAATTTTTTCAAGTTTAATGATTTTGTATGATCTAAAAATAGTACCCCACTTATCATTACAAATACCGGAACCGCCCATCTGTCCAAACCATCAAATAAATTGAACATATTCCATTCATATGAATATATATCCGTTGAATACCAATTTTGCGCTGAAACATGTATTGCAATTACCGCAAAAGTTGCCAATACCCGTAAAATATCCAAATAAAAAATACGTTCGTTCTTCTTACATGCAGTTAATGTTAACATTTTACTAATTTTCCTCTCTCGTACCACAAAACACAGATGAATCCTTTCTTCATCCATCCTTGAAGTCTTCCGGAAGTATAACCGCCAACTATTGCTCACTATAATAGCTGGGTGTAATAAAGTTCAATTTCATCTGCTTCCGGATATCCTTGAGTTCTTCTGATATCAACAGATTGCGTTGTTTTGCTTCCGCAGAAAAATCATATTCCAGGTTCTGATCATAGTAGTCATTGTTTTGATACGTCGAATAACCGTCCATTCCTGCAATCGAAACTTTTTTTACTCCCACAGCAATAAGAAGCCTTAATACCATGAGTCCTGAATTATCAATAATTTCCGGACTTTCCGAAGCGTAACTTGCAAAATTGACAACATAATCCGTCTGCTGACACTCTTTCATGTTTGAGGTGGTGATACAGACAGCCTGCACTTTTCCCTGGATCTTATGAAAACGACGCATATTACTGCTGAAAATATAATCTGTAGGGAAATTCCCTCCTGTAAAATTCACAGCAATTACAACAGTATCTTTCTTTTTGATTTCGGAAAGTACCTCATCTTTATATTTCATAAGCGATTTTCCCGGCGCCAGAATCAGAAGATTTTTACCTGCGAACTCCTTCGCAAGTTCTGTAACCGCCAGCCGGTCATCCACATAATTTTCCTGATATTGCCGATAATATTGCTCCGCTTTGTCTTTACTAAACTTCGCTTTGTCCTGATCCGGAATACCTCTCAGCAATTCACGAAAGGCCTTTACAGTAAGGGAATCCTTCCCCTCCAGATATATCGCATAATTCGGATGACATCCAGTACTTGCCGACAAATACAATGGAAGTGAATAGCCCCAGGATTTTTCCCGGTAAATATCATTGAGATACTCATCCATAATCTCAAGCATCGGCTCGACACGATATTCCGTATCATAATTTTCATTCATATATTCTGCAAAAAGTTCCAGATTTAAGTTACCTGCCCCTCTGCCCATGCCAAAAACACATGCATCAATGCAGATATCCCGTTTAAGATTCATCTCCACCAAGGCTTCCGCATTGCCCATTGCCTGCTGCAAATTATTGTGCGCATGATAGCAGAGAACGATATTCGGATTCAAATTATTATCAGCCAGGTATACGAGCCTCAGGAAATGTTTTCGCTTGATCAATCCAAAACTGTCAACAATGGATACTCCAAAGGGCTGAAGTTCATTAAATTTCTCAATGCCTTCTATAAACTCTTTGTCCGAATAAAGGTCAGTACCCACAAAATTAACAAACAAAACATATCCCAACTCTTTAATGCGCCTGCAGTACTCATATGCCTCCTCTATCTTTTCTTTTTTAAAGATAACCCGGATTCCATCAAGCGATGATCCGTCACAAACTGCAATCCGATCCAGAGGCACAGGCGCACTCATATCCAACATTCCAACATACATCAAGCCTTCAGCCTTGGGCTGAATCACCCCTGCTGCGGAAGCGGTATCCGGAAATACAGAACGATCCGGATCATACGTCTCCCCTTTGATAAATCCTACTTCAAATATCTCTATACCTGTCTGAGCGATTTTCTTTCCGAATCCTCTTATTACTTCTTCTCCAAAACGCCAATCGTTAATGTATCCCCCATCTCTTAATGTGCAATCCAATAAATATATCTTTCCCATCGTTCACATCTCCTTATCTTTGTATTAATAAGTACAACTGTTCCATAGCTTCACAACTGAAAATTCATTTATTTTTCATCCATTAATGGGATAAACATATTCTTTCTTAATTCTTCACGTGGCAAAAACGGAGCCAGATCTTCAAGCGGGGGACTGACTAAAGTTCCATCCGGCAGCCGCTTTGTACTGCTTTTTGGTTCCCAGACCTGTTCCGTATCCGTAAAAATCTCGCAGAATACAGGACCTTCCTGTTTCAGTACTTCATCAACGACCCTTTTCATTTCTGCATTGCTGTGTGCACTGTAATACGGAAACCCAAATGCCTCCGCAATTTTCTTAAATTCAGGAAATGACAAATCGTTGGACTCCGGTCCTATACCAATCTTACAATGCTCACGGAACAAATTACTCTGGGTAATTCGGATGGAATGATATCCATTATTATTAATCAGGAAGAGCTTGATCGGCAATTGATTTGTAAGAACCGTCTGAAGTTCCTGAAGGTTCATCATAATACTTCCGTCGCCTTCAAGGCAGATCGTATTCCTGCAACCGCCGCCGATGCAGGTTCCAATTGCGGCCGGTAAGCCATAGCCCATACTCGCAACAGCGCTGTTATTCGCCATGCGGCTTCCTTTCTTTATTACATAAGCCTGATTTCCCACAACACAGCAAGCGCCGTTGGATACAGCAGTCAGACTGTTTTCCGGCAACTGGCTGCTTAAATGGCGAACGAAGGCATAAACATTTGCAGTTTCTCCATTTTCCTCCCATTGTCCTGGTACAACAGCCGGATACTCCTGCTTCCATCTCTGACAAGTTTCAAGCCATTCCTCTCCACGATACACAGGAGCAGATGTTTCTGCCGCCTTGTCCAGTTTTTGGAGAAAGTCCTTTGCATCTGCCCAGACAGGCATCTCTACATGAAGTGTCGGCTTTTTCATCTCTGCCTGATCGATATCAACCATAATTACTTCTGCCGCCCGCGCCCAGGTCTTCCAGTTGTAACCCACCTGCCGAATAGAGATACGTGTCCCAACTGCAAGGATCAGATCTGCATTTTGAATTGCCCAGTTTCCCGGCCGATCTCCCATATTGCCTGCCCGGCCGCAGTAAAGCGGATTCTCATCCTCAATCAGATCCACTGCATTCCAGTAGGTCACAATCGGAATATTCAGTTTTTCTGCCGCAGAGCGGAAAGCCTCGTAGCCTCCGGACAACCGGATACCATAGCCTGCATGAAATACCGGACGTTTGGCTTTGCGGATTTTTTCCAGTACAGCGCTGACCACCTCATCATCAACACCTGGCGGCAGCTTTGAATCATCTTCCGTCGGATCATATCCTTCCAGATGGTCTGTTTCGATATAACTTCCCTGATAATTGACCGGAATATCAATCCACACCGGACCAGGTCTTCCCGTTGTTGCCAAATGCCACCCTTTTTCCAGCGCATATCGAATTTGTTTTGGGTCTTCAATCATTACAGCATACTTCGTCATCGGTTCTACAGATTTAACAATATCATATTCCTGATCTCCCATTGCCCTTAACGGCATCCCATCTGTGAACTGCATGGCATATCTTGCCGTAGTATCATAACGCACCTGACCGCTGATAATGAACATAGGGATAGAATCCAGCCACCCGCCCAAAACACCGGTCAATGCATTGGTTCCGCCCGGTCCGGTAGTAACACAAACGGCTGCGATCTTGTTATCCAAACGTGCATATGCTTCTGCCGCAATCGCACACGCCTGTTCATGATGATTATAGGTTACCTGAAGTCCTTCTTTATGACCAAGTGCATCGTTCAGATGCATGGCTCCTCCTCCGACCACGCTGAAGCAATCTGTTACGCCATGAGCAACCAGAAAATCTGCTACATAGTCTGCCAATCTTTGTTTCATCTGTCTCCTCCTTTGACTTTCTCTCTGTTCTTATTGTTTAAATGCAAAAAAACGCTGTCCCAGATAATTTAAAATTACAAACAGACACATTCCTGCCAACATTGCACCATTTTCCTGAATGGATTGTGCATACCCGGATAAGATATGGGCGGCAAGAGGTTTTGCAATTCCATAAGCAATCCCATAACATACTGTAATATTAATGATAAACTTTACAATCGTCAATGCATTTCGCTCTTTGTTTTGGAACGTAATATATTTATTTAAAAAGTAGCTCAACACACTCCCAAATACATAATTTGCCGCTGAAGATATCCAGTAACTAAAATGAAACACATTATAGAAACAAAACATAATTGCTGTACCAAAAAGTGTGTTCAGTATTCCGACTAAAATAAACTTTAAAAACACCTTATCAAATAGTTTCTTCACAATTTTTCTCTCTCCCGCAGGTTTCTGAAATGATATATCGGGGACGTCCTTTAATTTCTTCATAAATTTTTGATATATAATACCCAATCACACCAAGACTCAACATCGTAATACTTCCGATGAAAAGCTGAAGCAAAATGACGGTTGTAAATCCTCCCAATGCAACTCCTGTTATTTTCTGAACCAGTGAGATCCCTCCAAATATCACGGATGCGATCAGCATGACACAGCCAAGAATCGTTACAATCTGCATTGGAGCGGTTGAAAAAGAGGATATATTAGAAAAAGCATATTTTACCAATGACATCACGGACCACTTAGATTCCCCTTCTGTTCTTGGCTGCACGTCAAATTCCACGCTGATCGTCTTATAACCAACCCAAAAAGAAAGCGCACGGAAAAAAACATTCTTCTCCCGCATGGTTAGAAGCGCATTGATCACTTTACGATCCATAAGCTTAAAATCTGAAGCACGGGACATATCCATTCCAACAGCATCACTGATCATACCGTAAAAACATTTCGCTGCAAAAGAGTGAAAACAACTTTCTTCTCCCCTGCTTGCTTTCACGCCTTCAACAATATCATACCCTTCCTTCCACAAATTGTACATTTCAATAATTTTCTCCGGCGGATGCTGCAGATCACAGTCAATCACCACTGCACAGTCACCTTCTGCATTCGCAAGGCCTGCAAATATCGCAGACTCTTTTCCAAAATTTCTGGAAAAGCATAATCCACGTACATTTTTTCTATCTGCCGCTTCTTTCTCAATACAGGCCCATGTCTCATCCGCAGAGCCATCATTCACAAACAAAAGTTCATAAGGGATTTCCTGCCCGTCCAATAATTCAGAAATTTTGTCTGCCGCTCTATGTATATTTTCCAGCTCATGATAAGATGGAATAATTACTGATAACATTTACTGATTCCTCCTGCACTATTCTTCAGAATCTTCCACTTCTGCCAACTTAATAACTACTGTTTCACCTATAACCTGAATCGAATCTTTCGCCGGCCAATTATCCATATTTTTCACTTCCGGGGAATTTCCCAGCTTCTCTAATTCACTGTTGCCGACCGCACTTAATTTACATTCAAATACATGTTCCAAAAACAACACTGCATGTTCCTGATTAAACAGGATATTTTTTTCCAATGACGGAATAAAATTATAAAGGTCTTTTGCCCCTGGTTCATCCTGTAATTTTGTCTGAGGATATGTAGTTCCAACAATTGCTATTTTTTTGAGATTTCCTTCATCCAGCATATGAATCCGTGTCATCATTTCAGCTCCCATCGCATAAGAAAACTCATGGCACTTGTCCAAATAATAATAACATATATTCGCCTGAATACCAAAGTTAAAAACAATAACACTCAAAAGAAGCCCTATAAAATTACTCCAACGGTTTTTCAGCCACCGATCAGCCAGAATCGCCTCAAAAATATAAAGCAGACACAAACTCTGAAGCATCATGGGGCGATACTCTGTTATTCCCTGGGAAGCAAAATACCAGATACATGCCGCAAACGGAATTGCTACAAATGCAAGAATAAACATAGCAAAAGAAAAATGTCTTTTCCAAAGCCCACTGTTTCGTACCGCAGCATACAATACGATGAGCAGGCTTACTAAAAATGCAGCATTTAAAACAGCATATAACGTCCATCCCTGTTCCAAAACATTGTACTGGAAGAAAAATAATGCGGTGGATTTTATTGAATTTTTGATTCCCAGCAGGATATTTTTAAAATCTAAAACAACCTGATCAATTCCCTGATAGTGATTGACCTGAGTATGCTCTAAAACCAGACAAACCTTCCAAATTACATAATAGGAAACTAATCCTACGCCATAAATAAAAACCTGGCTTCCAATCCAGCGCATATATTCCTTTTTTGAATACTTATCTTCCAATAGCTCATATACAAAATAACAAATAGCTAAAATCAAAGCAAAAGAAACATACGATTGATATATTCCACAGGTGAAACAAATACAAACCATTGCAAAACCAATGGATACCCAGTTAGATTTTTTACGATCGCTCCTGATTTTGGAAACCCTTACTGCAAGTGCGGCAAGCAGCATGGCCACCATATATCCATCTGCCGTATACTCAAAGAAAAATGTTTCTGTAATTCCCGGAAAAGAAACTAATAATGCTGCGATCAATCCAATCAGTACCGGATTCTGTAAATCAAAAACATCTACGATTACTGCTGCAGCAATCCCAATGAAAATAATAGAAAGTAAACCGTTTATCCATGGCAGATCAAACCAGGAACTAAGTCCGCTTGCAACAGTTAAAAACCAGCGTCCGGATCCCACGATATTTTGATCCGCATAATAATTATATACTGCATCACGATTTGGCAGCGTATTCGTGAATTTATAAATATGTATTAATATTCCAATAGCCAAGGTAGAAAAAAATGCTATTTTCCATTCTTTTTTTATTTTACCTTTGTAATACGCAACGATGTTTTTTCCCATAATAATATGTAATCCTCCAATTCAGATCCCTTACTGTTTGGCATCCCTTTCCAACTTTCCCAGACATACAACAAGATAATCACCCATATCTGCTATTTCAAAAGGCTTCATCCCTTTTTCATACGCAATCTGACAGATGTTCTCATAACGTTCCCAGGAAAACGGTTCCATTACCTGAATGTCGTATCCGCAATAGGAAAACAACTCCTCCATCATACTCTGGTTCCCAAATGCATAACTTGACCATTCCAATACAGAATTCACGTTTGTTCCAATGAACTCATCCTCACTTGGATCATACTGCTCTGTTTGTCCTCTCCCCAATATTTTTGAATACAACTTTCCAGATAAGGTATCTTCATTCACCGTGATTTTAGACTGTATCCATTCTCCCATATCATAATTCCCCACAAATACTATTTCCTTTTTCTCAAAATCTCTCAATAAGCGGGGACCGATCTCATGTACAACAGCAATCTCATTATCAGAACGCTGATTATTCAATGCAAAAACCTGATTTAAGTAAGCACTCTGATGCCATGCAAGAAACAGACCAATTACCACGCTTCCTGCCCTTATCCACTTTCGTTTCAAGGAAAACGCAAACTCCATCACCAGAAATGCTGCAAAAGCTACAAACACAGTGATTGTCTGAGCGGTACGATATTGCATGGAACTTCCCTGAATCATCGGCAGTAAGAACAGAGACAGCACTACGATCCCCCCCAGAATTACAGGAAGTATTCTTCTCTGTCTACAGACCATAACGATACATATAATGACAAATAAGACTGCCATTCCTACAAAAACTGTTATAGGGAAATAGACCAAGCCGCGAAAACCATACCCTATCCCTATGGATTTCAATACGGATATTATGGTATCAGGTACTGACTGATTGCCCCATCCTATTTCCGTATTTCCGTTACTTCTATACGACAGATGGTTTACCCAGATTAAGAATCCCCCTATAATAAACCGCAGCATCACAGCAATAACCAACGGCACAGCAAATTTAATCCCTTCCAAAAACCACTTCGTCCAGGAGGATTTCTTCTGATCTGTGATACAATATTTATAAAATAAGATTGCACAGACTGCGGTTACATATGCAAAAGCTCCCGATTCATAACTGGACACCACAATAGAAAGTACGACCCCTGAACAAAGGAGTACTTTCCACTGTGAAGCAGAGGATGTTAATATCCCCAGTAGTACAAGTGCAGCCAACAGAAGATTACCGGTTACTATCATATTGGCACCATTAAATTCCCAGATTTCATTCATCAAAGGATAGGTAAGCAATATTGATGCCATAACCGTATAAGACCAGACTTGCTGTTCACCTTTTTTCAGGTAATAAAAAATACATGCCATAACACAGGCTGCACAGAAAAAAAAGCAGACTCCCAGAAACTTATTAATAAATGGGGAAAAAACAGGAATAGATACCACTTTCATCCAAAATACCTGCCCCCATCTTGTAGCCGCCAACATCGCTTTCTGGCTTCCCAAATAAACATCTCCAGCCAGATCATCGACACTTACCGTTCTGTTACATATGGAAAATCCATAACCTGCAATCGAAAACAAGATCAGCGGCAGCCAGAAACTGACTTTCTTTCCTATGTTATTGTAAAAATCTTTCAATACTGTGCACATTCTTTTCCCTCCACTATGCAACTATATGGATTTCACATTGTTCCGGGCTTCTTTTTTCCAAAGAGAAAATACAAATAGTGATTACAAATCCATATCACAGGTATTTCAATCAGAACTACAATCATACAAAGTACAAAAGGCAATGCACCATTCATTTTATTCAGCAATCCAAATGAATGTTCATCAATAACCCAGATCAGTTCCAATACTGTCTGATGTGTAGTCAGAAGAACAATCGTATTTTGTCCAATCCATGTGATCAGCTTTAAAGGCCTGGATGCGATTTTTCTGAATATCACAAGAATTACGATAGAACCCAGAAGAATCTCAAAATAATACAGGAAAGGATAGTTTCCAGACTCAAGCCCATTCATTGCCGTATTTCCATTTAGAACAAGAATTATAATATAGGCAATGGCTAATAATAGAAAAATTCCCTGTTTTATATGCTCTTTCAGCCAATTCCTTTTTATGTATAACAGGTATCCGGCATTTAAACATAACAGCCCCTGAAAACTTTCAAAGAAAACCAGTACAATCGTAACATTATGAGGTAACACAAGTGCTGCTGCTGCCAAAACTACATTTACTGCTGCCGCAATTTCCAAACGGAAATGTCTTAATTCAAAGATAAAGATCAATTCGGCTAAAAACAAGCATGACAAAAACCAATTCGCCGCACGCCCATTGAGCATTAAAACATTGAACAACCAGTCTTTTACAAATGTTACTCCTTCGTTTGTGTCAGCAAGATACTTCAACCCGCCCACAACAAAGATATTCAACAAGGAAAACACATAAAAGGGAAGCATGTATGTCTTAAGCTTTTTTGCCAGATCATATGTTACATCACCTTTACGCTCTTTTTTTATTCCCAATAAAATACCCGATATCACAAAAAACACTGGTACATGGAAAGAACCAATCCACTGATAAAGGACCGGGTAGGTATTGACAAGCGAACAATGTCCCAGAACTACCATAAGCATTGCAAATGCTTTGGTGTTGTCCAGATAGTCTAATCTTCTGCTCCCTGCTGCAAGCCGGGTTTTCTTTTGTTCCATAACTGCTCCTCTCTTAATTTAATGCTTCGCGGGTATGTGCCTTTTTACGATTTCCAGAAGAAAACGTCCTGCATCTATATTTGTAATAAAATTGACAACAAAGAAAACGATAACCGTAGGAATGGCAATGATAAATCCCCATTTAATAAAGATAAAATAATTTGTAATTGTCTGCATCAGGTAGTTATGTAAAAGTTTCTCTACTACAACTGCTCCGCCAAACAAAACAAAATTTGTAATTACCGTAATATAAGAACGTTTTGCGCTTCTGTCTAAAATCCGATGATTTACATATAACAACACATCATTGGTTCTGTACAGAAATGCCAGCGTTGTTCCCAAAAGTACACCATAGATTCCCCAAAAGTGAACAAAAAGCAAAGATGCCAGAATATTAATCGTAGACTCTGCTATGTTACGTGAAACTGTTTTTTTAACATGACCTGCAACATAGATCAAATTATTTTCTGTCTGACGACAGTTCCACAAAATATTATTTAAAGCAAACAAAAAGGCAATTCCTATATCTACATATGGAATATCTGTAACACCTTTTGTATAGAGTGACACAAAAGGAAGAATCAGAATATACCCTATAGAATAAATTGCATACACAGTGCAGCAATAGCAGGTTTTATAAGTATCATGCAGTCTTAAGTATCTACTCCGATTTTCATTAAACGTCTGTCCCAAAGTAAAACTGACCGAATTAAAAATAATACTGAACATAGAACTCATCTGCCCAAAGATCAGATTATAAATCGCATATACACTTGCCATTTTCAGACCGCAAAAGATTGAAATAACAATTGTGTCTGTATTGGTGGTTATCAGAGTGGTTATCTGGTGAAGTACCATAGAGTTCCGCTCACTCAAAGCTCCCATATCTGCTTCTTCTTTAAAATCCAGCCATTTATAATTCACTTTAAAATAAACCAGATAAATGCCAATGGAAATCATCGAGATAATAAAATAGCTCAACTGCAAGAGTACAATATTTACCAGTCTGCTAACCAATATAATCTTGACTACATTCGTCAAAATTGTTGTGAACATTTTTACTCTGTTATCAACATAATTTTTGCCTTCTGCATTCAATATCGGTCCATAGGCTCCTATAAGCCAGTAGTTAAGAACACTTGCCATCCCCTGAAGCAGCATAATTGCCACAATCGCCCAATACTTAATTTCTCCCGCATAAATAAAAGGAAACAAAAATGAGGCAATCACCATTGCAATAAAATAGAATGTTGTAAATTTATGATAATACCGACGGGTTGCAGCCACAATCTGACTGATTCTCTTTTTGTCATCTTCCACCACCGGCTTATAAAGCGCCTGAACTGCAACTGTTCCGATACCTGTCTCGATTAACGCCAGATAAGTATAGATGTTCCCGATGGTACTCAGCAATCCATTTACCTCTGAACCATATCCGGTAATAACCAATCTTGGAATCATAATGGCAAGCGCCACACCAATAATCTGCGAGATAACTGCCATCATAATATTTTTTATACTACGTTTAAATTTCATAAACTCTCCTTCTGAAACACAATTCTTAAGAAACTAAAATTCTCAAGAGAACAATCTTGTAAAATAGTCAATATCTTCCGGGTATGTCAGTTTAATATTTTTTTCATTTCCTTTCGAACAGTAAATCGGATTTCCTGCTGCCATCCATAAAGCGAAAGCCGACGGCTCTTTACTGGCATCCAAATCTGTGTGACTGAATAATTTCAGAATATCTCCTATCCTGAATGTTTGAGGTGTCTGTATACGTTTCAGCCCATCACGCGGGATAGAACGTTCGGCATAGCAGCCATCCTCAGCATAAACCAATGTTTCCACACAATCCACCGCTGTCATGGCAAGACCATATTTATGCGCCACTGCAATGTTATCTTCAATCACCTTCTGATCAATAAACGGTCTCACCGCATCGTGAATCAACACAAAATCATTTTCGGAAGCCCATTCCATACCAAGTAAACCGTTATATGCCGACTTCAAGCCGGTGGTACCTCCGGTAACTACTCCACATAATTTCTCGATATGAAATTGTTTTTTATAAGACCATACTTCTTCTTTCCATTCCTCTGCACAGACTACGCAGATAGAATCTATGGAAGGAGCCGCCTGAAACTTCTCAAGCGTATATACCAATACCGGCTTCCCCTGCACCTCATAAAATTGTTTTGGATAATTAAGTCCTGACCGGCTGCCTTTTCCTCCGGCAAGAATCATAGCAATATTCATATTTTCCTCATTATTAAAATAATTTTTTTAGATCAATCTTCCTGTCAAGTTTCAATGCCGCCAAATTGTCCCTATAGATTTCCCGGAGCTTTCCATCCTCCACCAGCTCTTTCACGCCATGATACAACGCGTCTTCATTCAATGGGACAATCGTACCGTTTACGTGATCCTCAAACTGCTCCCGCATTCCACAGACATCCGTAACAACAACCGGCTTGCAGAAAATCCTTGCTTCATTGGTTGTCGTGCAAAATGCCTCAAAGCGGGAAGGCTGAACATAGATATCACAATCTTTCAAAAATCCATATGGATTACTCTGCATTCCCAGCAGCAGCACGCGGTCGTCTAACTGAAGCTGCCTGATCTGCCCTTCCAGCTCCTGACGTTTTTCTCCGTCTCCGCAGATATAAAACCGTAAATCGTATCCCTCATCCAACAGTCTGCGGAGCACAGGCAGGAATAAATCATAGCCCTTTGGCTCCGTCAGTCTTCCAATCGAAAGAATCCGTATGCCGGAAAATGCATCCTGATAAGAAGGGGCGCACTCAGACTGCCTGATGATTCCTTCCGTATCTACCAGATTGTAGAACACTTCCGACTTATCAGCCATTTCTGGGTAGTTCCGCTCAAAAGTCTCTTTTGCCTGATTCGAAACAGCAAAGATTTTATCATACTTGCTGAAATATTTTTTTGCCAGGGCATTTACAGCATTTGTTTGTTCAATATCAAAATGCAGCCACATGATTTTCTTACGTGCTTTCATATTATGAATTACATAAAAGAACGGAACCGCATCCGGTGCGTGATAGGCAATCGCAATATCGTATTCCTTTTCGACCATCGGCATACAATGACATGCCCGCTCGCACTGTTTATAATATGGCTCGTCTTCATTCATGGCTGCTCTTTTTAACATTGCATCTGCCAGCCGCAGCGGATGGCGTATCTTATCTTTCAAAGACATTTCACCAAAGACAGGCAGCTTAATCGGATGAACCCATTCCGGAAGTTCTTCATACAATGCACCGCCCGGCTCCTGTAAGTAAAGATCCACTTCATATTCCTGCGGGTCAAACTGTTTTAACATCGGAATCAATGCTTTTTCCGTTCCGCCGATTACCATTTTTTTTGTAACAATCGCTACTTTAATCATTTTTTATTCCTTTATAAAATGCAGACACACTCTACTACTCTAATTCCTGTAACGTGTCTTATATATCAAATTAAAAAGTTTTGGAGAACCACACAACATCCGGAAAAGCATTCTGGCAAACCCACCGTTTCCTAAGGCATGTTCTCCATATGTTTTATATTCTTTTATATACTGAACAATCTGCTGCATCCGTTCTTTATTTTCATGGACGCCTTCTTTCAAAAGTGCAATATATTCGATACAGCACCGTTCTGCAAAATCCGAAGCCCAGGATTGATAGACCTTCTCCGGTAAATCAAGATGCTGTCTGATATAAAATGCCTCCAGCAAACTATTATTCTTCTGATAACGGGAACTGTCATCGTGTTGAACAAAATAATATAACTTCTGAGGTGTATATACAATACCCTTTCGGGAATTCAAGAGTAACTGGGTTACAAATACACTGTCTTCTCCAACCGCAAGTGTAGTATCAAATCGGATCTCATCTGTGATCAGCTTTCTGCTGATCAACAGCATATGACATGCCAATCTATAGTATGGATGACTATAATTTCTTTCATCCTCTGCTGTAAAACAGACTTCCTCAAAGCGCGGCTCGCAATTGTCAACCCGCCCATCTTCAAATACAGATATATTATCGCATCTTACAATATCTGCATCATGTTTCCTGAGAAGTCTTAACATTTCATCCATATAATGCTTGTCCCAATAATCATCCGAATCTATAAAGGTGACATACGCTCCCTTTGCGATATCCAATCCCGCATTTCTCGCAGAAGACACCCCGCCGTTCTCCTTATGAATCACCTTGATTCTCTGATCCTTACATGCATATTCATCGCAGATATCCCCGCAGCGATCCGGGCTTCCATCGTCCACCAGTATAATCTCAAGATTTTTATATGTCTGTCCAATCACAGAATCGATGCATCTGCTTAAAAAGCGTTCCACACGATATACGGGAATGATAACGGATATTAATGGCTCCTTGCTCATTTTTTCGATTCCTCTCAATTCTTCTGTTCTTTATGGGGATAAATTTTCTCATGCAGTTCCGGACTGATGTAATAAAGAAACCTGTCAATCTTCTCTTTGAACGTCAAATATGAAAATGCCTGCCAGTACATTTTTTTATATTTTTTATGTACCATCTTCCTGATTGATAAGTCCTCCGGATAGTTTTCTTTATAATCAATATATCGGAACACAATTTGATCCAATTTATATAATGCCATTTTTCGGGAAATTCCTTTTGCCCCATATTTTTTCAAACATGCTGTTTCAAATATATATGCATCCAATGCATCTGAACTTCTTTTTGCAGAAAAACTGTGCATAGTACTGCACTCCCGCTGGGTATATACATATAAATGATCCGATATTTCAACGATTTCCCGGGCATTCAGGATTAACTGCACCGCAACCATGATATCTTCGTGAAATACCCCTTCCACAAAACGAACGCTTCCCTCCTGAAATAATTTTTCAGGAAACAGCTTATTCCATAATACGGACTGATATTCCCTGCTGGTTATCGCATATTCCATAAATTCTTCCGGAGATGAGATCTTCCTCTCAGAGTTCTCTTCTTTCTGCCTGAAAAACTTATCGTATTCATCAGCCGCAGTATCCGGAAGTAAATAATATTTACAAACAACTATGACATCCTCACGACAGTCCATCGCCGCATATAACGTCTCCAGCATTTTGGGATGCATACAGTCATCAGGGTCCACAAAGCTGATATAAACTCCCCGGGCAGCATCCAGACCCGCATTTCTGGCTGTCGATGGTCCCGGGCCGCCGTTTTCTTTATGAATCACCTGGATTCGATGATCCTTTTTTGCATATTCATCACAGATGATACCGCAGCGATCCGGACTTCCATCATCCACCAATATGATTTCAATATTTTCATAGGTTTGTCTGATAATCGATTCGATACATCTTGCCAGATACGCTTCCACCTTATATACCGGAACAATCACTGAAATCAATGGCATATCGCCCATCATCTATCCCTCCAGTAAACTTTGAAACTATGACGTGTAACCCTTTTATCTTCCGGCGGAAGCTGCATGTAATCTCCATATACGATTTCCAGAAAACTTTTGTAATCACTTGGCGCATTAAAAGCTTCCCCTTCGAAGAGTATTTCTGTTCCCTCTCCCAGAAGCTCATCTGACCATATCTCCCGATCATGCAGAATCCAGCCAATATAGGCGCTGTACTTTGTCTCCTGGTCATTATATGCACGGCAGATCTGATCATATTTTCTGATCAGCCGCTGCAATCCCATGACTCTGTTTTTCCTGTAAACCAGAGCCTCCTTGAAGCTCCATTTCTTCTTTTCTGCTTTATAGTCCTCCGGCAGCATTCTGCTGAAAACATGTATAAATGTATTATATCTGCCAAGCTGCTCTCCCCGTGTACGGACATCCTCAATATCTTTTACCCGGTCCAAAGGAAAGATATCAATAAATGCTCCGGCATTTTTACAGGTTCGCACGGTATTGGAAACTAAAACGGTATCCGTATCCATCAGCTTGCCGATGGGAAAACTATAATCTTTCTGCAAAGCATAATCCGCCAATTGATAACGTCCCTTAGGATGATCCCTAAAATACGCAATCAACTGATCATAATCTTTCCGCGGCATCATAACATCAATATCGTCATCCCAGGGGATAAATCCCTGATGCCGGACAGCCCCTAACAAGGTTCCTCCCATCAGATAATATTTCAGGTTCATGCGCTCACACAAATCTCTCAGATATTTCAGAATATCAAGTTCCACTGTCTTTAACTCTGCTGCGGTCAATTCTTTCGACATCGTATGTTCCCTCCTAACCGATAAACTTTTCTTACAAAATTCCGAAAGTTTAAGTATCTCTGCATCTTATGAAACTGCTCCCGCTTTAAATAATATGCAAGTTTTCCCATCACGCCCGGATCATCCCAGTCAACAAGAGACTCCTTCACCGCGGAATCTGCAAGCAGCTCCTTTGCCAGATCCGCAACAGGCTGTCCCTCTTCATTTGCATAAAAAAGAATGAATGCAGCATATTTTGTAATATTGATCTTTAAGAATCTCTCATACTGCCGCTCCTTTCCAATCTCACAAAACCAGTCCCTGACCTTTATCTGAATCTTAAGCTGTGCTTTATAATCAATTTTCTTCTCTCTTGAGGCATTCATGGCGTCCTCACGATACCGCAGCGCACAGTATGAAGAGAAGAAAATCTTTTCAGCACATTGATATACAGAAATCATAAAATCCAGGTCCTCAGCAAGTGTCAGCCCTTCCCGGAAAGAAATCTTATGTTTTTCAATCAATTGGCGTCGGATGATTTTGTTCCACAAATAGCCAAAGTAACCGGTTGGCGGCTGCAGTTCTACAAAAAGATCTGCCAATTCTATTCGGTCCACAATTCCTTCTCTTGGACTCTTAACAGATGTAATGCTGTTGCCATTCATCTTCTCGAAATTCCCTGCAAAAACATCAAACGATTCTCGTTTACTTTGTTCCATCGCTTGTTCAACAAATCCGGCATCCGGAATATCGTCCGCATCCACAAACCAGATCCATTCTCCCCGCGCGGCAGCAAGTCCCCGATTTCTTGCTGCAGACACTCCCCGGTTTTTCTGATGGATGACTTTGATTTCATAATCATTGATCTGTTCTGCCAACCGATCGGCAATTTCGCCGCTGCCATCTAAAGAACCATCATCTACAAGAATCAGTTCTATATCCGATATGCAGTTTTTTAATAGTAATCTGACCGTTTTTTCCAAATATTCCGCCTTATTATAGACAGGTATGATGATTGATACTTCCGGCATAATTTATCTCCTGATTTTGTAGATGGCCCATCCCCACTTCCATTTCATCAGCAAAAGCTGAAGTTTTAATTTCACTGAAACCTTTGGAAGGCGAAAATGCTTAAATGCTTCCGTGAGATGAGAATCATGTAGGATCTCCTGTATCTGCTGCAGACTTTGTTCTTTCTCTAAAAACCTGGTCTGCTCGATACAGTTACAGGCATAATAGATCATATGCAGCTTTAATTGACGCTCAAAATTGTAATCTTTTATCTTATCAAAAAAATCATGCAGATGATCGTTCATTGTGCAGTATACCTGCCATGCGCCTTTTCGGTAAGAAGTCGTAATCGTCCCCTCATTCTGGTAGTAATGATACAGCGCCTCCCCCCGCATGTAATAAAAACTGCCGCAATAATATCCCATAACAGCACTGAATATATTATCCTCTGACCAACGTACTTCTTCGTCAAAGCGAAGGGAATGTTCTCTTAGAAAATCCGTTCGATACAGGCAATGCCATACAGACAAAAGCGGCCCATAATCAATGCTTTCCTTCATGATCAGTTCAGTAAATATATCATCCCTGATTTTTTGTCTGTCGTAAAGTCCCGCCTGAATATCCAGTGTTTTCAAAGCCTTTTTGCCATCGGCGAAAATGCGGAGATAATCAGCCATAACAAAATCAACCTGGTACTTTTCCGCTATGGCTGACATCCTTTCATACATATCTGGTTCCACATCATCATCGGAATCTACAAAACCAACATACCTTCCCGAAGCAATCTCCAAACCGGCATTGCGTGCACTGCTCAATCCCCCATTTTCCTTATGGACGACTTGTATCCGCCTGTCACGTTCAGCAAATTTGTCACACAACAAACTGCTGCTGTCGGAAGACCCATCATCCACAAGAATGATTTCTATATCGTTCAGTGTCTGCCGGGCCAGACTTTGTATGCAGCGTTCCAGATATTTCTCCACATTATACACCGGAACTATAATACTAACCAATGGTCTTTGCATATTCATCCTTTCACTCCTCATTTTGCGTACTCATAAGTCCATAAATCTTCCGGATCTCATTTACATTCGTGTAGTCGCCTGTCTGCATATGATCGATCAGCAACTGTCTTTTTTCTTTGTCCTGCAGTATAGAAGCGATTCCATCGGCGCAGCCTTCATTATCCATCGGCACAATCATTCCGTCATAACCATCCTGCAGCTGACTGAAAGCTGTGGCATATTTTGTAATAACAACAGGTTTACAAAGCATCTGTGCCTCCCGCACCGCAACACATTTTCCTTCATATCTACTTGGCTGAACATATAGATCACAGGCTTTAAAATATGGATAGGGGTTTTCCTTTTTTCCAAGGAGAATCACATGATCCTGCATTTCGCTTTCCCTGATTTTATCTCTGATCAATGCTTCATCCTCGCCGAACCCGATCAGATACCAACGGACAGGAAGCCCCTTTTCCACTAAAATCCTGCAAATGGCAGGTATATTATCAAAATTTTTGGCTGTACAATAACGTCCAACAGAAAGCAATACAAAATCTTCCTCTCTTTTAAACAGCGGATCATCCATCTTATCCGCTGCCTGCTTAAGAATAAAAGATTTCGACAAAATATTTTCAACAACAATTGTCTTGTCATTAAACTGTGGAAATAAGGAACAAAAAGATTTTTTGCATTCTTCACTGACTGCTGCAATCATATCCAGACGTTCATAATCTTTGAACAACGCCGTTGTGTTGATATCAAAACTGGAATAATCAGTATGTATCCATCCTATTTTCAGGTCTGCATCAACCTTTTCTGATATATAATCAAACGGCCGGAAAAAGCTGATCGCCATATCATAATGGGTTTTCAGTTTGGGGGCACACCTACGCATGATTGACGCCCAGGTCCGGTCAAAATCCACTTCCTTTATATGGGAGACAATCCCATCCTTCAACCGCATTGCAGCAGAAAGGAAACAGCCATGTGCCAATTTTTCCTTCATCGACTCCCTTAAGTAAGCCAGTTCTTTGACCTCCGGCAATAAATTGACCCTGGGATTTATCAGGGAAAACAGCGGTCCGTGATGAGCATACAGAAACAGATCCACATCATACTGCTCATAATCAAAGGAATCCAAAAGCCCCAGCAAACTACGTTCGATTCCGCCCAACTCCATTGCTCCCGTAAAAACAACAAGTATTTTCTTTTTCATAATCCTTCTCTTTTCATTTTTACAATATCACCTTCGGAAGTTTTGCGTATTCTGAGCTTTTCACAAACGCTTTCGCATCTTTAAATCCCCGCTTTACAGTGAGTAGAACTTCCCGCTCTTCCCTTCCCGCGTTCACCAGAAGAATGTGATATATTTTCTGCAGATTTATGTAATAACCAATACAAAGCTTCGCCCAAAGACGTGCTCCCCAATGCCTGGAAAGGGTATAAATGTATCTGTGCCAGAATACATAATGGTTGAATGCTCTTGCATAAACAGGTTCCAGACGAAGTTTTCTTGTGGATGTTTGTCCATCATTATGTTTATAACAGGCATCTGACACAACGCAGGAGCTGTATCCGTTTTTCAGCAATTTGTAAAACATCGCCCTGTCTTCAAAAGCCGCATAGCCATTTCGTTCTGACCATTGTTCATCCTCAAATTGAATCTTTTTCATTACATCTGTGCGAATGAAAAAACAGGTCCATGGAAGGGATTCTGTCCGATATATTTTATGTAATTTCGTATCGATGGAACGATTATAAGACCACCCTCCGGTCTTCAAAATTCTGACGTAATTCTTTTTCCTGCCATGCAGCATCACACAGGCTCCTCCCAAAAGAGATGCCAGCCAATACTTTGGTCCTGCCGGTGGGAAAAATTCAAGCAAAGGACCTGCTGCACACTGAAAACCGGAATTGCACAGCGGGTCATAAAGTTTCTCAATAAAATCCGGTGCAAGCTCCACATCATCATCGCAGAAAAGCACAAACTCACTTTTTATATATTCCAGAGCTTTTAACCGCTGAATAATCATTCCTTTTGGAGAATAAATGATTCTCTCACATCCCAACCTGTACTTCGGCGGCTGATAACCTTCCGGAAGAACAACCAAAATTTCAGCAGGCTGTACGGTCAATCCCTGAATACTGTCCAACAGTTTTCTGTATTTCTCTCCGGATGTACCCAACGTTCTGATTGCAATCGAATACGCGGGAAAAGAATTGTTTTGTTCCATCATCTATCTTCTCCTTAAACTTCTGAAACAGTCGGTTCCAAACAATCTGTGAAACGGTTTCGTAATCTTACTTCGGATAACCTCCCCTTTCCCAATCCAACTCTTGGAATACCAGTGGATGGAAAAGGTTTGGTCGGTTTTCCGCAGCCTCCCGGTGGGATCATCATAAGGATTCAGGTACTCGACCGGGAGAATTGCAGCCCCCGCCACTGTCTGCCGCATTCCATTCAGTTCAAGTCCCAGAGACAACAAAGCTTGTGTATTAAGCTTTGGGCAGGCCGCCAGCGTGTAATTTCCCTGGGAATCAGGTTCAATCTTCAGATATTCCTGCAGCAGAGCCTGCACGGTAATATGACCTGCTTCCGCTCCGAATCCCTGTCCGGTATTGACATTGCTGCTATTTTCAAAGCCGTAAAATGCCTCACACTCCAAAAGTGATTCCAACGGTTTTACAACTTCAACGTCCGTATCAAAATAAATTCCGCCATGTCTGTTTATAACGATCAGTCGGATAAAATCGCTTAAAAAAGCGTATTTCTTATTTTCATAACAATACTGAGCGTATGGATACGCAACAATATCAAAATTGTCTTCATTCCATTCTATGATTTCAAAATCGGGACAATATTTATGCCAGCTTTCGATACATTTTTTCGCCAGTGGGGATTTTTCTCCGCGCCCAAACCAGCAATAATGAATAACTTTTGGTATCATCTTTTTTCTCCTCTAAATTGTCTGCTGACTTCCCAGTCTGGCTTTATGCATCCTGTCGTATACAAACTTCGGAAGCAAACCTACAAGAACAGGGCGCAGCGCATAAACAGACATCCATACCGGAAGCTTTAACTCTTTCACCAGAAAAAGTTTGACATAGGATTCGTTCAATCTGTAACAAAATTTCCGGCGTGCATAGGCATTCCTGTCATCCCGCATCTGATAGAGGGGAAGGTGAATATTTTTCCCCCTGAATCCTTTCGCATACAGTTTTACCCAAAGATGATAATCTTCTACTCTCAGCAAACGCTTTTCATCCGAATAGCCGCCGACAGCTTCAAACGCACATTTCCTGACCATACAGGGTGCGTGGCAAAAGGGACTGCCGTAGACAAAATCTTTTGGCTTGGGATAATCCGGATGGCTGATTTTCCCCCACACACCTGTGTGGTCAAAAAATTCCATGTCCGAACTCACAATATCAATTTCCGGTTCCTGCTCAAACACCTGCAGCTCCTTTTCAAAACGGCTCCTGCAGCATCTGTCATCTCCATCCATTCTTGCAATATATTGCCCACGGGCTTTTGACAGACATTTGTTCAGAGTAAAATTGAGTCCTTTATTACGGGAATTTCTAAGCAATACGATTTTTTTCGGATACTTTTTCTGATATTTTTCCGCTACAGCCCAGGTTCCATCTGAGGAACCATCGTCACACATAATCAGTTCCCAATTTGTATACGTTTGGGATAGAATTGATTCAATTGCTTCCTCTAACGTTGGTTCACAATTATAGATTCCCATAATTACACTGACCAGAGGCGGCAAAATCTGCTTTTCATTACCCTCAAATCCTTTTTCTTTTCTCATAATCCTATTCCTCACTTCGTAGAATCTTAAAGAACACCCCAAACAAAATGCGTCTGATAATAATAAAACACCAGATAACCACCGATCATACATATAAATACCATTCCGGCCAATTTCTTCGTAAAAATATGCTCCAACTCCCATGGCAATAAAATCCCTGTTCCATAAAGTGAACAATAGATCGGAAGACGACCGATAAAAATTCCGGATGTCACTCCGCTCAAACAATAAAGAGCTGTCGAAATCATACTCATATTACAAGCCAGATTAATGACCGGATCATCAGCCTTGCGAATATCCTTATAGCCCAAAAATGCCAGAAGCGTAGGCATAGAATATACCAGGATACGAATTGGATTGGTACCGTCATCATTTCCGGTCTGCCAATCGCTTACTACGTTGGTGTACTGGGTATCCGCTAATAAATTGTCCAGAATCCCGGTAAAACGATCCGCAGCCATCATACCAACCAGAACTACAACAGAAGCCATTACTGTTTTTTTATTAAATGCCTTCCCCTGAACCATAAAAATAACCGGGAGCATCAGCAAGGCTGACTGGTGCATGGTTGAAGCCAATAAAATAATCAAAATCGTCTTCACATATTTTTTATCTAAAATGAATGATGCAGCTGCGAAAATAAGGGATACTGCCGTAAACTGCCGAATCCCATTGTGCATCCATGACAGATAATCTGTGGATGCAACAAACAGAAAAATTGTAAGCCAATAATTCGAAGAATATTTTCGAAACACAGTAATCAGCGCCATTCCGTGGATAAACGCAATTACCCCAAAATAATACACATAGTTATCACCAACAATTGACTTAATCAAAACACCCAGGGCAAAAAAGCCTTTGTCCTTATTCACGGTTTCCAAAAAGGCACCCATCTCCCCCAACGAAGACGGCATGGTCCGATAGGCAGTAATATAACCTCCCGTATCCATAAACTCACCTCTTGTTGCCGCCCACCAGATCAACGGAAGAAATGCCAGAAATGCAAACATCCACCTGACTCGTCGCTCTTTTTTTCCGGCAACAATCTCTGTTTGATATACATTGCCATATTGACCAACCAATGCAATAAACCCCACCCAAACAAAAACCAAGGTATAACTCCCTGTCATATTAATCCTCTCTATTCTTTTTGCAAAGATGTCCTTTCTCCCACAAAGTTATTTTCAGACCTTATTATCTCAACACCTCAGTGTTTCCATTGTCTCTCTCACTACCATCTGCTTGTCAAATTCTTTTTCCATCTTCCGCCGCCCTGCTATCCCCATCTTGGCACGCTGACCGGAAGACATTTCCAGAAATCTCTTCATTGCCTGATACAGGCTGTCCGTATCTCCTGCTTTACACAACAGACCTGTTTTTCCATTCTCTAACGCTTCCCGACACCCCGGAATATCACTTGTAATAACAGCTCTTCCTGTGGCAGCCGCTTCAAGCAGGACATTACTCATACCTTCATGATAACTGGGCAATACAATACAATCAGCGGCGGCATAATAGGGGCGGGGATCTTGCTGAAATCCATAAAATACAGCCACTCCGTCTTTCTGCATCTCTTCTACCTGCTGCTTGTATTCATCTTCAAAAAAACCGACCAAATCCAGAATAAACTTATTGTTGTCTTCCCGAAGTCTTCTGACTGCCGTAAAAAGTTCATCTATTCCTTTTTCTTTCATAATACGTCCCAGATACAAAAAACGAACTGGTCTGCCTTCTGAATTTCCTGCGGGATACGGCTGCTGACTGTAATATTCCAGATTCACACCAGCGCCACGAAGAATTCTCTGTTTCCCCTCAGATATAATTTTTCGTTTTCGGAATTCTTCCGCATTCACCTCATTTTCAAAAAATACAGATTCCACTTTACGAAAAGCAGTTTTGTAAAGCAGAGTCACAAATTGTGTCAACCCCGGCTTTTGAAACGCCGTTCCCAGCCCCTGAACATTGGCATAATACGGAATCCCCAGTCTGGAACAAGCATACCCCGCATAGACATTCGGCTTTATGGAATACGTAATCACCAGATCCGGCTTTTCCTCCTTCAGTAATCGAAAATAGTTTTTCAATAATCTCAGATCCGTCTTTGGATTGATTCCGCGCCTGTCCACATTCGTCTCTATACAACGAATTCCCATTGCCTGAAAGTCGTCTTCATGCCCCACAAATGGCATACTTAAGACCACTTCATGTTCCTTCCTTAATTCTTGTATCAGTTCCCTCCGGAACTGATACAGCATGTAGGAATGATTTGTTATAATCAGCACCTTATTCATGCCTGATGCTCCCTTCCTGACGAATCTTCAGATTTTTTTGCTGCTGCCTGAGAATCGAAAACAACTGCCTTTTTTTCATTTTTGTAGCTTTCCTTCTCCATTCCCTCTGCAACACCATCCTCTTTCGCAACACATAGAACTGTTTTGAAAAAGCATTTCAAATCCAGCACAAAACCTATATTTTTCACATATTCTCCGTCCAGTTTTGCTTTCTCCGGAATCTCAAGCTCATCTCTTCCATTAATCTGTGCCCAGCCTGTAAGACCAGGTAGCACACTGTTTGCCCCATACCTGTCCCTTTCTTCAATCAGATCAAACTGATTCCAAAGCGCCGGTCTTGGTCCTACAATACTCATATCTCCCTTCAATATATTGAAAATCTGAGGTAATTCATCCAATGATGTCTTCCTTAAGAATTTTCCAACCTTCGTAATATATTGATCCGGATTTTTAAGCAGATGCGTTGGCATGTCCTTAGGCGTGTCTGTACGCATCGTACGGAATTTTAATATGTAAAAATGTTTTTTGTTGATTCCCACCCTTTTCTGTTTAAACAAAACCGGACCTTTGCTTTCACATTTTACTGCAGCTGCAAGCAGCAGCCACAGTGGAGAAAGAATCACAATTCCACAAAGTGACAAAATGATGTCTATTCCCCTTTTTAATATGATATAATTCTTTTGCCTTCCGGTGAGTTCGTTTCTGTTTTCCATTCTGTTCCCTCGTTTATTCACATAATATCATTCAGTATCCTCACAGTTCGCTCCCTGCGATAAGGAATATGCTGCACATTACACGAAAATAGTGCAGCATATTGCAATTACGCCTTTATGATTTGTCTTTTTCTTCAACATTGGCAGTTTTCGTTTCTTCTGTTTCCCTGTGCCTTCTGAATCCTCTTCTGTGCTTCTTTTCTCCATAACCATAGCCATAGCCGTATCCATAGCCATATCTTCTTCCATAGCCATAACCATATCTTTTTCCATAACCATAGCCATAGCCGTATCCATAACCATATCCATAACCGTATCCGTAACCTGTTATGCCTGCCTCTGTTCCATTCAAAACATAGCCCAGCATCTTTACACCGGTATCCGAAAGTGTCTCAACCCCGGTCATGACTCTGTCAATCCTTGCATAATCCTGACGAACTACTACAATCGCCCCCTGCATATAACGGGCAACCAGTGAAGCATCTGAGATAATACCGCAGGGAGGCGTATCCACAAGAATATAGTCTGCTTCTCCCTTTAGTTCATCAAGAATCCCCTTCATCTGCTCACTTCCCAATAATCTGGTTGGATTTGATACCGGTCTGAAACACGGCAGAATCCGTAAACCGTTTTCGCCATAGGAATAAAGTGCCTGATCCACCGTAACCGTTCCTTCCAGTACATCATTGATTCCATATTCCTGCTCTTTTGTTTCCTCTGATTCGCTTTCCTCCTGCAGCATACCAGGCGCCACTGAAGGATTCCTCAGATCCAGATCAATCAAGATTACTTTCTTACCTTTGCTGGCAAGTGCAATTGCCATATTCATGGCAAATGTTGTCTTTCCTTCGCTCGCTGCTGCACTGGTAATCATAAGATACTGCATCTTTGATTTCTCCGTCTCCTTGAGAATCTTTGTACGGACAGCACGAAAGCTTTCTCCAAGAACAGCAGCCTGATTCTTTTTGTCGATCAGAAGTGATTTTGCTTTTTCGTTGCTTCGCTTTTTCTGCCTGATTCTCGGTATGCTTCCCAGACTGTTGATACTGAGACGGCTTTTCAGATCCTCTTCTCTTCGAACGGTATTTCTTGTAACTGCATACAGGAATAATAACGCCATACTTACCATTAGTCCTGCTGTTAATCCATGCATGGCATCTGACAGGTAATCGGGCGGATTGACCGGACTTTCCGGTACTCCGCTTTCATCCATCAATGTAAGCTGCGTATCTCCAATAATATATTTTGCCACAGTCGGATAATTATCAATAACTGCCTGAAGTACCTTATATGCCATCTGCGGGTCACCTGCGTTAACCCGGATGGTAAACAGCGCCGTATCCTCCATGGCTTCTGCGGTAATACTTGCAGGTACATAGTTCAGCCCAAGGCTTTCCCCCACAACCTGATTCAGCACACCACTGGTCATAATATATGGAAATGTCCTGCTCATCTGTGCCGCCGCTGTTTTATTATAATAAGTACTCTCATAAGCATATGCTGTTTTTGTATTTACTACAAACGAAGAATATGCCTCGTACACAGGACTATAACTTCGCTGTGCCTGGATAAAGAAAACCGTAGCTGAACCGCTGATGATCAGAATACAGATCCAGTAGAATTTCTTTAAGCCTCTCCACATATCATCCAGGAGTGTTGTCAGATAAAGAATACCGGCACTGAGTTCCTGGCTATTCTGCCCGTTTTCCATAGTATCTTCCATAATACCCTCCATATCCATAATGACTGCCTCCGCTGACTGGTCCGCCCGTCACATCATTGAAGATACAGCCCATCACATTTCCTCCGGCCTCGTTCAGAACATCTATAATATCGTTAATCTCCTTTGCAAGCGCTATATCCTGACGAACAACCAGAAGAGAGACATCTGCCAGCTTTGCAATCTCCTCTGTATCCGACACAAGCGCCATCGGTGAAGTATCAAGAACGATATAATCCATTTTATTTCGAAAAAATTCCAATGCTTTCTGGATTGCGCCGCTTTCCATCAACGGACTGATTGAAGCAGTTGCCTTATTATTCAGTACGGCATATAAATTGCTTTCTTCATGTTTCTGAATAATATTTTTCAATTCGCCTTTTTTCATCAGCGCCTCCGGCAGATTCGCAATCTTATCTGGCGAAATTTCCAAAATCTTATATTGAACCGGTTTTCGGAAATCAAAATCCATCAACAGCACTTTTTTATTCTCCTGCGCAAGAGAAACAGCCAGATTCGCAGCAACTGTTGATTTTCCCTCATTCTCTGTCACACTGGTAACCAGTACAACCTTGGCACCCTTTTTATCCATATGACTCCGAACCCTGGATCCCATCATTTTATTGGACTCTACAAAACGAAAACTCAACAGAGGGCTGGTAATCAAAAGAGAGACCGATCGAACATGTTTCAGATCTCTCAAAGATTTTGCCTTCCTTTCGTGATAAATCCGTCCAAGCATCTTGGCGTCAACCTTTTCCGAAAATTCCTTTTCGTTTTTCACTGTGTCTTTAAAATAAGAAGCTGCGGCAAAACAAAGTGTGAAAAATACAGCTGCTATGAAAAAGGCTTTCTTTGCCACTCCGCCGGAATTCAGACTGTTGATCGGACCTGTGGGAATTTTGGGACTCTGCAGTACTTCAAGTATCACATTTTCAATTACGTAATCCGAAACGCTGTTATAATTCTTCATGATCGAACGCATTACCAAAAATGCCTCCATTGCAGAATCTGCCGTCACTGTAAGCTCCATCAGATTCGTCTCCGGAAGGATTGAGACAGCAGTTTCTGCCCTGAAGCTGCTCATCCCCAAATCCTCTGTCACTTTTTTCTTCAGCACATTACTGTCCAGAACATGTGAGAAACTCTCAGCCAATTCCTTTGCCGATGAAAGATTCTGATAGATATTGCTATTCATACCCTTTGCCGTCACAACAAACGTTGAAGTAACTGTATAACGAGGCTGATATGTCTTCTCTGCCCACACAAAAGCAAACAGACTGGCAGATAAAGAGAGAATCAGTATGACCCACCATTGCCTGCTGACATCCTTTATCATGCTGACAGGATCTATCTGTACTGCGAATCCTTGCTTGTTATCCATTCATCCTCCTCCTCATTCGCTTACCACTACAATCAATGTGGCTGTTCCGGCAACACCATCTGCTCCCGTAATCTGGTAAACTACTTCATATACCCCGGGTGTCCCGTAATCAAAATTCTGTATTACTGCCACTTCCTCCGGACGAATCTCAGTTCTCTCCTGTTCCTCTTCCGGCAACATATCGCGAAAAACCCCATCATCACTGCGAATGTACTCATTCCCCTCCATTGAAATAGAACGCACATATTCCCACGGATTTACCGGTACACCCGGCACTGTATACACCAAATACTGGGTAAGCACAATCTGTGGTTTCAAATTCTCTTCACTTGGATCATAAATCTCCACATTAGCCGGTAACTCAACAACGTCCCCTGCACTGTTTGAAACTGTAAACAGCATCGGATATGTTCCCGGAGTCGTAACATCCAGCTTATACTCACTGGAAATCTTGATGTTTTCCGTAAGATTCCCGTCAAGTACATCCTGTGCGCTCATTTCGCTTAAAATATTCTGAACACCTGTTGGAAATTTCAAAGGAGCACTTAAAGAAAACGTAGGTGAATGATAATCGCTGTATATAACCTCCCTTGTTGCCTTTGTCACATGATGATCCGAGTCAAATGCTGCTATGGTAATCTCTCTTCTCCCTTTTTCTATAAAGTTGCCCTTACTTTCCACAACCAGACTGCCTGTAACATCCCCATCCTTCAAATCCACTGCTGATACGCCTGCAAGAAGACTTTCCTCTGACGTTCCGGCAGCTACCATAATTGTCGTCTCCGCCATTTCAATCTTCGGTCCGGCAAAGTCTGCACTTGTTAACTCATGCATTTTGCCAAACCAGAATACCACCAACGCAGCTGCAAATATTAAGATACTCAGCATCCGTACTCTTCTCATTATACTCTCCTGCCTCTTTACCTGGTCCTACACAACAGGTTCTATATTTTGTCCTTACCAGTAATACCAACGTCTCTTTTCCGGCATCCGGCCATGCGGTGAAATCCTTCCATTTCTTATAATCGTTTCGGGATTTTTCGTCAATAACAGATATGCCTTCCTGTCTCCAAACACTTCCTCCAGATAGCCCTCGGCATCTCCCATATAAGTTGTACGCATATAAGGACTGTGAGCATCGCTTGCCACGCAGGTTACCAGATCATTCTGGAGCAAAATTTCTACTGCCTGCTGGGGTCTTCTGCCAAATTTTCCAAAAAGGCTTCCTTTATTCACCTGGGTCAGACACCCCATCCGCAGCCACTCATAAACCAGTGTTGGATAGTCCTGCACCGCTTCGTAACGCTCCGGATGTGCAATCAAAGGGATCTTACCTACAGCCAGAAGATCTTCCACACGTTCTCCCATCCACCACGGATCGGCTTCAAAAGGAAACTCCATCAAATAATACTTTGAATGATTCAGCCCCATCAGCATCCCCGCGCTGACTCTCTCTCCAATTTCTTCAGATGCAAAGATTTCCATTCCATGAAGAATCGTAATCGGAAGTCTTTCTTCTTTTATCCTGCTGCAAAACTCTTGATATACTTGTGTCAGCTCCGCCGAACAATAATTTTCAAATCTTCCTTCCTGATTGCTGTGCGGGGTTGCCACAATCGTATCCACACCGCTTTCAAGCGCAATCTCGGCCATCTCAAGGGATTCGTCCATATCTCTTGCACCATCGTCCAAATCCGGCAAAATATGCACATGTAAATCTATCATCTCTTTTGTCCAGCCTTTCTTTTATCATCTCCGAAACTGCTGATTATAATCATAAACGTTCACATTTATTAGCATCTTTTATCATAGCATAGTTTTCACCGGAAAGAAACATCAAATCCTTGCTTTTTGTATCACTTTTTTTGTATATTCTCCCTAATGTTCTATATTTTTTTATAAATACTTTTTCAATTTTTGCTTAACAAGCTTTGCTTTTTATGTTAAGATAGAAATGATGTATTTATCTATTAGCTTAACAAATTTTACTCTTTGTGTTAGGATAGAGATACTATATTTATTTTATAATGAATTTAAGAAAGGAGTTTTTTGCAAATGGGTCTGAAAAAGCATTCTGTTTCTTCCATTTTAAAACCCGCCATCTGTGTTTTTGGCGTTGGCAACCTGGTTGCGCTTTTTCTATTTAACTATGAACCGTTTTCGATTTTCAACCGCCACCCGGAAGAAAATGAGATTTCCGCGGCTGTTCTCTCAGCTTCGCAAATGGCTGAGAACACTTCGTCTGAATATTCCTTTTCTTTTGATCCGGAAGCTTTGACCTATGACGGAAGTTCACAGTTAGATCTTTTAAACGGCGTTTCATTAACAGCTCCGGATGGTACAATTTCGGATGCACAGATTTTTACGCATATCCGTACTGGTGATTCCATGTCGCATAAGATTGTTGAGTATTCTGCTGACACCGATTCGGGACGGGTCACCGCTTCCCGTTCGTTACACCTTCAGAACTATAACGGACCTTCCATCACGCTTCCTCAATCTCTTCCTGCGATTGATGATGCTCATTTGGATTCTGTTCTGTTCGTTATGCCGACAGACGGCACCTTTCGTGCTGACGACGGGTATGGTAATGACATCACCCCCGCTGTTACATTCAGTTACAAAAAGGATGAGGCAAATCCTGGGGTTGTTCATTATACCTTTACAGTCACAAACCTCTTTAACGACATTACTGCAGTAGAGGCTGATCTGTCTCTGACCGCTTCAGGAAGTTCCACTACTCCTGACAGCAGTTCCGCAAACGGCAGTACGCCTGCCGCCGCCAGCACTGCAACCAACAATGCTGCTTCCTCCGCTTCGAGAGTGACGGGGAATGTTACATCTTTCCTCCAGACAAATGGAAACGCCTCGTCAGGAAGTTCATCTTCCCAGGCACCGGAAAATCCTTCACAGCAGCAACCTGTGCAGCAGCAACCCGTACAGCCGCCTGCATCTCAGCCTGTACAGCAACCCACACCGCAGCCTTCAGGAACACCCGGTATTATTTTAAACAAACATACCTTCTTCTTTGATCCTGAAGTTCTGACCTATAGCGGCGGCACTGGTCTGAATTTGTTACATGGTGTTTCGTTAACAGCACCGGACGGCACAGTATCAAACTCCGGAATTTCCACTGAAATCTACAGCGGCGGACTTCCTTCACAAAAGATTGTCAGGTATTCCGCAAATACAAGCACCGGACTGATTACTGCTTACCGTTCTTTAGAACTTTTGAATTATAAGGGACCTTCTATTACACTTCCGACAACGCTTCCGGAAATTGATGAGCTTTTGTTGGATTCCGTACTTTCTATCCTGCCGCCAAACGGAAGTTTCCATGCTGATGATGGATATGGCAATGATATTACTTCTGCCATTACCTTCTCTCATACGCAGGATGAGAATAAGCCCGGAATTGTACATTATACCTTTAAGGTTACAAACCTCTTTCATGATACTGCCACTGTAGAAGCCGATTTCCAATTGGCAAATCCGCGTCCGGTCATTGTACTGACTACTGACAGCGTCACGATACCTGCAGGTTCTCCTTTTGTCCCGTTGGCATATGTCCGAATGGCACTTGACACTGACGGAAACTCACTGCTTCACCTGATTCAGGTCAGTGGTGAAATCGACACTCAGGTGCCTGGAACTTATACGGTATATTATAATGTTTCTTCCAATGACAGTACCGCTCTTACCAGGACACTGACTGTTACGGTAGAGTAAGATCTACTTACAATATATTTTAAAACATCATAAAAACAGGAGACGTTTTCTAAGACGTCTCCTGTTTTTATGATGTCACTCTTCATGTTTCGTGATTGCTGCCTCTTCAAGCACATCATTGTTATTTCGTATTACATATTCTGGTACCAGTTCTTTTACCAGCGACCGTACATCGCAATTTTCTTCAAATGCTTTATGTATTACATTCCGGACCTTTTCCTGTATCCATTCGTCCTCCACCACCGTCTGCTGAGCGACAAAAATTCTGTCATTGTCTGTTTTCTTCAAATTATCTTCACTGATCAGCAATTCTTCATACAGCTTTTCTCCGGGCCGCAGTCCGGTGAACTTAATTTCTATATCTTTGTCCGGAACATACCCGGAAAGACGTATCATCTTCATTGCCAGATCAAAAATCTTTACCGGTTCTCCCATATCCAGAATAAATATTTCCCCACCCCGGGCCAATGCACCGCACTTCAGAACAAGGTTTACTGCTTCCGGAATCGTCATAAAATACCGGATAATCTCCGGATGTGTAACGGTAACCGGACCGCCTTCCGCAATCTGCTTTCGAAATAACGGAATTACACTTCCATTACTTCCCAATACATTTCCAAAGCGGACAGCTGCATATTCTGTATGGGACTTCTGGGCAAAGCTCTGTACAATCAATTCACAGATTCGCTTGGAAGCCCCCATAATATTCGTCGGACGAACCGCTTTATCTGTCGAAATCAAAACCATCTTCTTTGCCCCAAACTTATCGGCAGCATTCGCAACTACCCATGTTCCAAGCACATTGTTCTTAATTGCTTCATTGGGGCTTACTTCCATAAGAGGAACATGCTTATGCGCCGCTGCATGGAACACAAGATCCGGACGATATTTCTCAAAAATAGAATCAATCCGTTCATGGTTCCGTACAGAACCAATCAGCACCAGAAGATTCAAATCCGGATGTCTGCGCAGCAGTTCATTTTGTATCTCATACGCATTATTCTCATAGATATCCAAAATAATCAACTGTCTGGGCGCATGCAATGCCAGCTGCCGGCAAATCTCACTTCCAATGGACCCCCCTCCACCTGTTACAAGAATGACCTTTCCGCTGACATAATCCATAACCTCCTCTGTCTGCAGATTGATCGGTTCCCTGCCAAGCAGGTCTTCGATCTGAACTTCCCGCAGCATGGATACGCTGACTTCTTCATTCACAAGCTGATAAAGTCCCGGCAAAGTCAGAATCTTGCAGGACGTTGCCTGACAAATCTCCAGAAGTTCCTGCTGTCCTCTTCGTGAAATCGTCGGAATCGCAATTACAATCTCTTCAATCCGATACTTTTCTGCAAAATACGGAATCTTTTCCTTCCCGCCTACAACAGGAATCCCCTGCAGATAAGTTCCCACTTTGACCGGATCATCATCAATAATACATGGAATTTTCCGGTTCAAATGCTTACTGTTATTCATCTCACGTACAATCATATAACCTGCGGCGCCTGCCCCGATAACCATCGTCCTTACAGGCTGCTTATCTTTAAAATTCTTATAATTATGAACTGCGATCCGGGTAAACCGATAGGAAAACCTGGTAGCAATTGTGAAAACCGTAAGCAATAACAGATACAGAAACGGATAACTTCTGGGGATTGACAATTTCATATACCACATCCCCATACTCTGAAGCGCCGTAGAAAGAACCGTCGCAATAATGATATTTTTCAGCTCCACAATGCTCGCGAAACGCCACAGGCTGCTGTAAAGTCTGAATGCCCAAAATACAAACACTGTACAGATCAAATTAATATGGATATAACTTTGAAGCGTTTTCCAAAAAACATCTTCCACATCCGTAAAACGGAAATCAAAGCGGATCCACAGCGCTCCGGCCATACTGACAATAACAATCACCAGGTCCAGCAGTAACAGCCCGATTTCACGAAGCAGCATCTCTTTATTGACAAGCATTTCTTTTAATTTTTTCATAATACTCCCGTCTCCACCTTTCTTCCCCCTTGTAGTCTCCTATATTATTATAACATAATCCAAGATTTTTGCACTCTTTTTCGAACCATCCTAACCTTCCAAAAATTACATATCAGAACTGTCCGACTCACTACCACATTACTGTACAGCAAAAGCCAGCCGGAACGGTCTTATTCCGCTCCAAGCTGGCCTGCTACCTTACCCATCAATGAAACCTTCCAATAATATCCGTCTTTGAAGGATCGCTTAACACCTTCTCAGATTTTCTTTTATTTCAGCGCTTTCAGCCGTTTCTGTGAAACAACTGCTGCTCCGGAGCATAACAGGGCTGCTGCAAGCCCATAAATCATCAAATCGCCTTCCCCTGTTTTCGGCGCATCTGATGAGCCGCCGCGAGATGCTGATGTATCTCTGTTACCCGTCGGACTTGGCGCTGCCATAACATTTACTGCCATACTGAATGTCATCATCAATGCACAAGCAACTGCTGCAATTCTTTTCTTCATAATTAGCCTCCTATCTTAAAACTTAATCTTATATCTTTCGATATATTGAGTATCTATATTAACACTGCAAGACAGTGTCAATGTTAATTTATATTCTGCCCCATTCAATCTTTCCGAAAATCAGCTCTGTCTCATTCATCTACCTTTGTATAAAACACTTTCAAAATCAATTCATAGAGCGCTTTGTCGTCCGGAATAAATTCGGCATAAACTTCCCCCTGTACAATCTGCCCCGGAACAGAATCCATATTCCCTTCTGTGAACCCCTTCTGCAATACCAACGACGAAAGATATACGGTTTCCTGGGGACCAATGTCCGTTACCATATACCCTGCCGCATTTTGATACAGTTTGAGAGGAAGCGTCAAATCAGATTTCGTTTTACTGAAAAATGTCTTCAGAAATGCGGTCATATATTGCTTCTGCCTTGCCATACGTTGATTATTTGACTCCAGAAGACTGGTATCTCTGGTTCTTACATACGTATGTGCCTGCTGACCGGTTAAGGTCACAGTCCTGCCTGCAACCAATGCCGGATCCTTAGAAGAAAGATCCTCAAGTACCTCTACCGTCACTCCACCGACCTCATCATTCAGTACGCTGATTCCGGAATAATCAATAGCTGCCCATGCATGAATCGGCATTCCATACATCAGTCGCGAAACCGACCGTGCCGTATTGAGACAACTATCATCTTTTCCGTCTCCATAGGAATAAGCAAGACAAAGCTGCATCTTCTCTGTTCCCAGATACTTTCCTTCCACATTATACCGATTCACATCAACCATCGAATCTCTGGAAATATTAACCAAATGCAGTTGTCCGGTCTGGGTATCAATGACAGCAAGGATAATTGCATCCGCCTGACCATTTTCTCCAATCACGCCTTCCTCTGTACCCTGAATTGAGGTGTCAATGCCCATACAGAGAATATTAATAATATGTTCATTATAGCAATATTTTTCACCATTGTAAATAACATATTTCCCGTCTTCCTCGATCTGCACACCATCCGGAGCAGTAATATCTTCCTTAATCTCTCCTTGTCTCAGCATACTTTCTCCCTGACTTCTGAGAAACAGAAGTATGCCCACCCCAATAACAGCGAGAGCAAGAATCAGACAGAGAATCGCTACAAGAACATGAAACGGACGAATCTTTTTCTTTTTTTTACTTACTTTTTTTCGATCGGACAATTTCTTCTTCTTTTCTTCGGACAGATGCCGGTCTCCTTCCGAAATGTCCGCTCCCTGTATGTCCATTTCACGAAAAAACTCATCATTCAGCGCCTCAAGTTCCGCATCCTGATTCTTTGTTTCATCCTCCGCCGTTTCTGTCACAGCGGCATCTTTTTCTTCAACTTTATCTTTTTCTTCACTCATTGCATTCATCCCTTAATTTAGGACCGCCTGCACCAGAAAACGGGAATCTCCGCCGTAGCAGGTTGCCAGTGTAATAATTTTATTATCTGCTGTGACCCGGACATCCTCCCTGATATTGGCATTCATCGCCCGGACATTATAGATATCATCAAGATATTGTGAAAATACGTCTTTATCATTAAAATCAAAAGAATTCATAATATGCCGGTCATCATAGAGATACGCCGCAAATATCCGGTATACCAGCACTTCATCCGGCGTGTAGATATAGACATACTGATGTTCCTGAAAGAACGAACTGTCTGCAAACTGATGTAGCCCCCGGAACATAGATCCATTCTTCATATTGTGCCCGTAGATTACGGTATTGGGATCTGTAAATTCACGGCTGTTGCAGTCCTCCGTATAGATACATCCTGCAAATCTGTCTTCTCCATACATATCATGATGCAGATAATAACCGTCATCCCCAGCCCGCTGCGCAATCGGATAATCAATCTGCGTATCGGGAATCCGGATCCATGCATAGATATCCGGATTAATCTCCTGAAGTTTCACGAAATCAATGGGATTATCGGAACTCTGAAAAACATCATCCGGAAGTTGTGCTTCCTCTCCTTCTGATCCTTGATTCTCTTCGTTATCCACAGGTGGCTGCTCTGTCTCCACTGTTTCCCGAATATCTTCGTATGTTTTCCGTGCCTGATAATCCTGATACAGATACCAGGTAACAAATCCCATACAGCAGATACCGCCTGTCAGGGAAATAACCAACAACGTCCTCCAGAATACTTTTTTATTTTTCATCTCTCATTCTGCCTTTCTTTCAGAACTCCACGCTCTGCTAATTTATCCGGACCATTCGAAAGAAATCCCTTAATATCATTAGCATAACACCATAATAATAGAAAATCAATGCCAAACTGCCACGATTTATAGCATTTATCCACGTTTTACTCCTCCCCTTGTTCTATTCTTATTCCACCGCCTTAATCTTTTCCTCCAACGCTCAGACAGAACAGACGTTCATCGCCAAAAAATTGCATCCTCATGCTGCTGTGAACCAGACAAATTCCCCTTTGGTTTTGTTTTTCTTTCCTTTTCTCCACATAGAGTCCCTTCTGTAAAACTATATAGAGAAACTACTTTCGCTTATTATAACAAAAATCAGAACTACAGACAATGGATCTTATTTCATAACCTTCTAAATAATTGTTTTTCTGGAAATATCGACCTTTTACTCACTTTTGTTATATAACAGATGTACAATATTTCAAAGAACTATCCGTCTTTTATTTTCTGACAACCAAAGCATTCTGGAGCTTTATAACGCACTGAACCAAACCAGCTATACGAATCCTGATGATTTGGAAATTACCACTTTGGATGATGTATTGTATAGGAAGATGGGGAAGCTGCTGGAATTCAAAAAACTACCACTTTGCACAAGATAATAAAGTTTTTTTCACAAGATCCACTGCATCCCGGTCAGGACGGCAGGCCAGATGAAAAACTGGTATCGTTACAGCAGCATCCAACAGCAAATCCGTCATCGACTCCATATAGGCAGGATTCCATGTATTCGCCAATGTTTCCCGAAACAATGGTAAAAACGCCTGTTTTCCCCTCAACCTCCATATTTGATTTTCGGGAGCCTGCGTCAATACTACAATTGCACAAATGGGCGCAGACTCATTGCGGTAAATCCCGGAAGAACCTGCATATGGTGAACCGAAGCCATAATAACTGCCATTGATCCTGCGGACAATTGTGCGGTCACCGTTATAAATATCTGCATCCTCATATTGCTCCCACAAATCAGCCTGTGTAGATTTTCCCGTACCGGAAGGGGCAGTAAAAAGAATGCCCTGTCCATGCCAGACAACGAAAGAAGAATGCAGTATAAAAGCCTGATGAGCAAGCACTCCCTCCTCAGGTGCAAGGAAATTCCAAATTTGCAGACCATGAAAAAGCTGACCATCTTTCATCATGCTTTTCGGTACATATAATTCGTACTGTCCCTCTTGTTCTAATGGGCACAGAAAGGTTGGTTTACTTTGACCATTGACCGGAACATGCCTGATTCTGACAAAGCGCCCCGCCTGATTTAAAATAGAGAGATCCCCTTTTGATATGGTATCCTGAACCTCAATTGGCAATTTCTCTATTTTCACATGATAATACAAGTCAATATTTTGTGAATCCTCTATTCGAAATGGCTCCATGCAGGGTAAAAACGCAATCGGTGCAGGGGAAGTAATTTCAAACACCAACTTTGCTATTTCAAAAAAATAATTGTACATAATACTCCTTGATATAAAAATAGTGCGGGCAAACTTTGCCCGCACTATTATAACAGATTTTTGTTAAGAAGAAAATACAACAGCCGAACTGGTATGATAACATAACTTCTGACCATTCGGTGTCATATAGTCAACGTTCGAATCCGCCATATTCATACAGCCGTATTCATTAGTAAAATAACCGGTAAATCCCTGCACATCAGCGATTAAATCCTCAACATTCATATTATTCGAAAAGCTTGGATCACATGAGGCAATGTTTTCAGACAACGTGAAATTCTCTACCAACACTGCCGGCTTTTCATAAAGATTCTTCATTGTTTACCGCCCTCCTTATTTTGTCACTTTCATTGTCGTTGAAATATAGTCGCCAGACTCCACACCATCAATGACATAATGAATTTCAACCGGGAAATTTCCCTTTGCATTCGGTGTTTTAAACCGTAATTGATACGTCTTATCATCATCACTTACTTTCTTCGCTGTTACAGAAAGCTTTACTTTTTCACCGTCAGCCCTCATATAATACATGGTAAATACCGGGTCGTTCCCCTCACCAAATACATTTTTGGTCAATGTAACACTATGATCATTAAAACTTTGCCATGTGTTCTTCTTCAGACCTGTTTTAAGATTCACTGACACAAAGTTATTTGATATTTCCGCATTTGCTGCAAGGTAGCCACTCGCATCATATTCTTTGGTATCATATGGACTTCCAAGCGTGTAATTTTTGTGTTTCAAATTAGAGAATGACAATACATGTGAACCGCCTTCCTCCAAATCTGAATTTCCCAAAATTGCAACCAGATAATAGCCTCCGCCCAATGAAATACATTCTTCAACCGGGATTCTGTAATACATTGCTGTAGATGAATAAACGGTATCAATCGTCTTTTCTTCCACAGATCCGCTCTTATTACTTAACGCACGCAGCTTCAGGCCACTGGATTCCTGAAAATTTTCCGTTCCCTGGACATCCACTAACTTTGCTTCAATCTGCAGTGTATTGACAGCATCCGTTGCTTTTACTACAAAAGCCAACGCTGCCGACTCATCCAGATATAACTCATTGTTCGGACCGGCATTCAGGTATGTCAAAACCGACTCACTGGGAGCGGATGAATCCTCTGTCGACACCTCACCCCATGTAGTGCCGAGTGGTAACAGACCCATAACGCCATTATCATCGGGACCATAAGAAGCAATCGCTGCCGTTGCGCCGTCAACAACCTGACTGTTGATTATATTACCTTCTTCGTCAATCATACCTTTGTCTGTAACAGTACCATCACCTGCAATCAATCCCGGTATCTCAGAAACCGTAACATCCTGCTCGCTTGCAATATATGCCTGATCTCCGCTTTCACCTAACGGATTATAGATGCGGATACCGTCCAGATAAACAACGTACTTTCTGCTATCCTCTGTTTTAATTACATTTCCAGCTTCATCTTTTGTAATAAGAAGATTACCTGTCTGCTTAATACCCAGAGTCACACGGTAGGTACCATGCGCCATACCTTCTTCATGAATAACCGGAAGCTGATACAAAGCGCCATTTATATAATAGGTATCAACTGCACCCATTCTAAAGAACGAATACTTACCAGTACTTGAATCATATTTTTCAATGCTGTACACAATACCTGCTGTCTCTGTGGTGGTACGTGCAAGAATGTCAAATCCGGTGCCGGTAAAGGTGAAAATTGCCTTGGTATTGTAACCATTTGCAGTCAGCATCGTTGAACTTCCGCCGCTGTCCTGCTGATTACCAACTGTGTTATAGGCATCATCATGACCGTATTGTTCAATTTGACCATTGCTCTGAACAAGATCTAAGGATGTTCCTGCTGTTGTATTATCTCCTGTATAGACAATCTTCATACTGCTGTCATTAGTATCTGCTCCGGCATTGAAGTTATCCTCATAGTAAACCACACTTGCCGGCATTATCGTAACATCCGATGTCACATGCAGGCGGAAACGGTTGGAAGTCTGATTATCCTTGATATCAGCCGATCTTTTCAGCATAACACCATAGTTATAATAATCCTTACCATCCATGAATTTATTCATCGAATAGGTTACAGTCGGATTTACGGTATCACTGATTGCATAACTATTGGCCGTGTCTGTAGGTGTTATCGTTCCATACATACCAGTAACGGCTTTTATATTCTGAGACACCGTAGTATCTGCACTGGCAGTTGCTTTATTCTCACCTGCTGCCGTATTCCAATAAGTGCTTGTTGTACCTGTCAGGCTTGGATTCGCAAACTTATCGTTTTCAAACATGCCATCCTTATTTGCTGTCTTATTAGCCAGATTCACATTCAGACCGTAGTCCAAAACATAGATGTCCCCGTTAGCTTTATAGAGATAATTGGTTGTTGTAATGACAGGAGTTATCTTCGCCAATTCCTGAATTGTAGCATCCGGTTCATCAGGATCCGGAACTGTATTGTATTTCACCGTTCCGTCTTCATTGAGTTCAACCAGTTGATACTGAACGGTAACGGTATCTTTCCCTTCCACTGCATCACCCTTTGGTGTAACAGTAAGAACAGGGGTTCCCCGCTGAGGATCATTACTAACCGTATAGGTCACACCATCTATCTCAACACTTGCATCCGGCTTTCCGTCTGTCATCTTAAGATTGCCGTCAACCACAAATACGAGTCCCTTTTTCGCAGCTTTGGAATCATTCCAGCTTTTACTGATTTCTTCCAGATCACCAGTCAAAGTACCGTCTGTATCTTCTCTCGGAATTACGGACAATGTATTTGTTTTTCCAGTTTCAACCAGGAAAGAATCCTTTGTTGTCTTAACACCGTTGGTGTAAACAAACCGATCGACATCTTCACTCTCATCGGCTGTAACAGTGGCTGTTATAGTACCCGTTGCTACGTTACTGCTGATATTCGTATCGTTATGGTTCGTCGTATTAAGATCTGTCACCATATATCCTACTTTTTCTGTTTCTACGACTTTATAGTTTGTACCAATCGGTATTCCTTTAATAAGAGCAAGCTGACCGGCTCTGATGCGCACGGTACCGCCCGCTGCCGGAACGTCCTTTCGGACAATCTCACTGGAAGTTCCATTGTCTGTATAGATATCATAAACAAGATCATATGCTGCTTCAGCGCTTCCGCCGCCAAAAACATTGGAAAATTTTACGGAAAATTCAAAAACTTCATTGGAAGTAAGCCCATCTTCCAATTCTTTTTTTACAGCAAAACCACCCGTTTTCGGACTCTGAACGTAATCAATCTGAACTTTTGCAGGAACGCCCTGGTCAGCACCATTATCCTTATTTTCCAGTTTGAACGCATCATTTACCTGATTCTCAACACGGCTGTCACTGGTCACCAAAGACTTCCGTCCGTCCTGATAAGAGGCCGCAATCGGACTTTCCAAACCAGAATCCGAAAATTCAGACATAACCCAAGATGTATTATAACGATTATTTTCATTTTGTGCAAGCTTCAATTCCGAAGCACGGTCAAATTGCTTGGTAAATGTTGCTGACTGACCATCGTTAATTGTCATACTGCCGTTAAAGGAAACCTTCTGGCCATCCTGTGTTGTATATTCCTTTGATCCTACGGAATTTCCGTTTTTATCTGTGATATTAAAAGTAAAACTATCATTTTTAGCCGCTGCTTCTGCCGCTTCCTGAAGTCCTGGGTTAACATTGTCAACATTTATTTGGTTGGTTGTCTTCAGCACTGTCGGCTGTTCCAGGTTAAAGGTCGCTTTAAAGTTGGATTCAAACATACCACGTTCTTCATAAAAAATTGTAAGCTTATGAACTTTTGCTGGATCTGATTTATCAATCTGGAACGTTGTACTATTGTTTCCATTGACATTAAGGTTCACATTTTCAGACACCTGAGCGTTCTTATTACTATAATCCTTGTCAGCATAATTGTTTTCCACTGCAACTGCACCTGATGCAGTGGAATTTCCACTCAAGGTCTTCACATATTGAACTACTGCTTTATTCTGGGAGAAGTCCAGTTTACCCTGGGCAACGCCATGGTCACCACCCAAATCCAAAGCTAACTTGCCGTCAACAAAGATCCATACATCATCGTCTCCGGAGAACTCAAAGGTCGCCGGGATACGGTTACCGCTTAAATCCTTAACCATACCATCTGAGTCCATAGTAAAGTCAATTTCCAGTTTCATACCGAAACCATAGTTCAACTTATTACCTGAACCGTCATAACGTTCGCCAGTACTGTCACTTGGACTATTGAGCGGGAAAAAGCCCGGAGTTCTCTTCCCTTCTGATGTAAGACCATATACTACATTGGCATCGTCACTGTAGTAAGTAAGCGCTGTTCCGCTGCTGTTCATACGAACCGTATCATGGTTCGATGAACCGCCTACTCCACTGTCAAACTGATAATAATTTGCATTATTTATTTTACGGATAACAAATGGAAACTCCATAGTTGGATACATCTTACCAACCGAAGGATTCTTCTGATAAAACTCTGGATTAAACTGCGGCAATACAACATTTGTATCCTTAGCCATTATATTGCCGTCACTATTCAAAGTATCGTTAACAAGCCCTTGTACAACAGCTCCATATTTGTCCGAATTGTCAGTGCTGGGAATATCTGCGGAACGATTCAGGAACCAACTAAAGTTCCTTACGCTATGAACGTCATTCATATATCCCCATCTGTAAAAGTTATTAGAACCATCCTTATAATTATTGGAACTTATCCACCATGGATCGATACAAAAAACACTGTTGGCATCTGGATTTTCAGGCTCAACCATATAATACGGCTGGAAGTTTCCGAAATACAGTGGATATACACTTGAATTTTTACCACTCCAATAGTTGGCAATGGCAGGATTTACCTTCTTTGTAAACGCACGTCCGATAGAAGTAAAGCTGCGACCCTCACTGGCACTTACATTTGTATATCCACTACCCTGATATACCCGGTAAGTCCAGTTTTCCAAACCATAGTACTCCGTACTTCCCTTAATCTCCGTATCCGTATACAAATCAAAGAATGTCGCCTTACCGGTTACACCAGACGGAAAGTTGTTGTCAGCATTCTCATTGTTGCCATACACACTCCACTCACCAGTAGTAATCTTGCTAAACTGTGTACACTTATAAATATTCGTCGGTGCATCCGGAATCTTCATACCTCCTGGCGTTTGTCCGTCCCATCCATTTTGATTAGGCCGAAAAACAACGCCGTCATACCCTGCTGGTACGTCATAATAGAAAATTCCGTCTTTCTCTTTAGACATTGCCACATCAATATCCGGTAAATTTTCATCTGCTGAACTCAGATGAATATATGCATTGCCCCAACCATTCGGCAGATAATTTGTCGTGTCAAAATAGATACGTCTGGCATCTCCGGATGGTGTCGGTGTTGGTGTTATTGTCGGAGTCACACTGCCGCCGTTGTATGTAGACCATGTACCATTTTGATTATACTCTGTCGGCGTATAGCAATTTTTTCCGTCTGTCGGGAGCTGCGGCCACCCATTAGCATTATTTAGATTTCCCCAGCCAGTTTGACCTGACGAGTCACAACGATTAAACATAATATGTGTATAACCGTTCGGAATAGCAGCCTGATAATAATGCTCCGTACCTGCAACCTTAGTCATAGCGATAGTTTGATTTGCTTGACCATTTCCGGACACTGTAATGCTAAAAGTTGCACCTGACGTATCAAAATCTTTATTACTTGCATTAAGATAAATAGTGCTTGGTGTGGCTGCCTTTACTTTCTCCAACCCACTAAATGGCATAATCCCAACTACCATCAAAAAAGCCAGAACCACACTAAGTAAGCGTTTCACTTTTTGCTTCATAAACTTTTCCCTTCCTTTCTTAAATTACTGATTTGCTAATTCCCTAATTTTAAAAACTGCATCTTCTAACCTTCTGTTTCAAAATCTACATTTCGGTTTCTTTCTCTGCTTCAATCCCCCCTTCATTACGCTACGGATAACCTGAACCCGCTACTCTCTTCCTCAGATCATACGAAATGGTATTCCAGAGCGTATTTCAAAAAACCATGGAATCAACTAATTGCACCTTTATTAAGAAAGATATCACTTCTCCAACATAAAATCAATGGCATATCACACCAAATCTTTTCATACTGTAAAATCAATAACTTGAGCATTGATTTTTCCAGGATTTTAATATTTACTGCCTAGTTGAAATAAGCCGTACTTTTACAAAATCTAAAAGCACAGCTTGTTCAACGTTTCTCTCAATTCGTTTCAAAGGATTCGTAGTATTCGAACAACGTCTTTCAGAATTTACAGCATTGATGTCAAACTCCCACCATATGATCTATATTTACAAATGTGAATCTCACGCTGCCGAAACTACTGCCATTGCTGATACCCTAACATAATTATAGTAAATGCAATTATATAAACACCTTAAGTATAGTGCACAAAATGCCACAGACAAAATATGAAATTTTTAAGATTAATGTTGATTTTTCATGATTCTCTTTTCTGTTACTTCATCCAGAAGCAGAATCGGTGCAGTCTTTTCACGTTCTGTACCTTCCAGTTCCATATACCTTCAGATTCCGCTATTGAATAATACGATACTTCTTCAACAGTTCTACCCGTCCCATTCCAATCTCAAGTTCTGAGGGAATACTGTTTTCCTTTTTGCTCCGCTGCAGCAGATACTTCATAAGCCGTACCAGCCAGGCTGCAGGCAGTAATATGGGGTACCGTTTAAGCCAGTGGTATTTCTTTCTCATGTATGATACGGAAGGAAACAATGACTCCTTCAACGATGCGGCAGTATCTTTTCTCCCCTTTTCCGCCGCGGCAAGTGTGATGTTCGAACTATGCTTCCGCTCTCCGGAACTGTTTCCATAGATACCGCTGTCCAACAGATCCAGCAGAAGTTCCTCCGGACCCACATCCGCCTTCTGGATACTCTGTCTATAGGATGCCTTTTCCCAGTCAAATCCCAGCCACCGCCGGCCAATCTCTGCCAGTCCGGCCCAGAAAGAATCCATATGCAGTCTTTTCAAGCGGCTCTCAATCTGCTTCCAGTCAATCTGCCCGCCATAATATTCTGCCATCATTACCATATCGCACACCTGACGGATTCCAACACCGCTGTGCAGAAAATGCTTAAAACTATGGCAGATCAGATAAAATATATGTTCCGTGGGACATAACGTCCTGATTTCTGTCCCCTGCACCGATTCGCAGATACTATGCGCAAACACATCCTGAAATTCCCGGTTCAGATGTCCATATGCACCGGATGCTTCCGGGAACAGCGTGAAATGCACTTCAATATATACTCCGCTTTGCGGATGAAGATACGAAATCTCATGGGGCAGATGTTCCGGATCCAACGATTCCCGGCGGAAGCCTTCCGAAAGCAGGATTGCATCACACCTGGTGAACTCCTCCTTCCGCAGCAGAATATCCTCATCCGCCGATATCCGGTAATCCGGCTTTTCATACAGCTTTCTGCAGATAATCCCCTTTACAACAAGGGGGTGGACTCCCTGTTCATTCAGCGTTCGGTATATTTGCAGAAACCCTTCTGTTTTCTTTGCCTGCAGAACCACTTCATGGATCGTATTTTTCTTGAACATCTGGGCAATTTCCAGATTTTCGTTCTGTTTCAGAAGGACATCCTTATAAATCTGCTCATAGACTGCTGCCGTCACCTTATGCACCGATGACATCTGGTATAATTCTGTCAGTCCCGTAAAATCCTGCGGAAACTGATACATTTTTCCATGCAGAAACCCCTCCAGAATTTTCAGAAATTCTATCTGTACACTCGTCAATCCGTCCATTCCAATCCCCTCTGTCTTTATTCTTCCAATACCTGAACAGCCATAATTTTGCTGCTTTCAGGGTTAAAGTGCACTGCAACTGCTTCCACCTCTGCACCGCCCGCAACATTCTCAAACGGAGTACGATATGTGATGCCGCCCAGATAAGCGCCGCCCAGCTGCACATATTTATAATAAATATAAACCTTTTGATAAGTCTTCTGTGTCTTATTCTTCAAGATAATCTTACCCTCTTTCCCAATCACTTCAAACTTATCTTCTTCCAGAGAAGGCTGCTCCATATAACCAGTGGCAGCATCGCCGTAGCTGTAATTATCCTCTTCCCTGAATTCACGTCTGTTGGATTCAAGAACCAGTACCGAAGTTCCTGCCGGAAGATCGGTCACTTTAAAATGAGCTGTCTCTGTCTCATTTACCTGGAAATCAATCTCCGCAATCTGAAGCATCTGCTCCGATTGATTGGTAAGAAGTATTGCCGCCACATTCGCCATAGGCTCATCACTGCCATCTTCCAGAAAAGGACCTGCATAACCGCCGATAGATTCTACCTTCAAGTTCTGGTCCGAAAGTGAAATCCCCGATCCGGAAGTTTCACCCTCTGCCGAAGAATCTTCTGCAGCATCATCGGATGATGTCGTTGTTTTAGCTGTGTACCCTTGGATTTTCCCAATCTCAAGGGTACCCGGTGCAGGCTCCACATAATCTTCAGAAGTCTTCACCTGAACTTCCACATCTTCCGGATTCTCACCATCCTTCAGCTCATGATACCCCGTCTCTTTGGAATCACTGTCAGATTTCCCCTCATCCTTCTTTGACATGCGGATGCTCCAGACAACGACAGCAGCAACCACTACGATAAGCAGACATCCAATCAGAACCACTGCCTTCTTTTTCTTTGTAAATTTATTTTTCTCCATCTTATATACCTCTTTCCTTTCCAATCAGTAGATGATTCAGGCGATTACCAAACTCTTCCGGAATCGGTTCAGAGATTTGTGATTGCGCCGGCAGACATGTCGGTTCAGAGATTCGTAATTGCGCCAGCAGACATGTCCGTTTAAATCATTATTTCATCTGCATCAACCGATCGTCTCTGATCTCATAAATATGGTCACTCATAGACAGAACACTTGGCCGATGTGTAGTAACGATGCAGGTTTTCTTTTTGCCAAACTCCATAATATTAGAAAGAACCCGTTCTTCAATCTCCATATCAAGTGCGGAAGTTGCCTCATCCAGAAGCAGAATCGGTGCATCCCTCAGGATAGCTCTGGCAATTGCCAGACGCTGCGCCTGTCCTTCTGAAAATCCGCTCCCCCGCTCTCCGATCTTGCTGTAGATTCCTTCCGGCAATTGTTCCACAAACTCATAGGCACATCCCGCCTGTAAAGCCCGGATAATTTCTTCATCTGTGGCATCCGCTTTTACCATACGCATATTCTCTGCGATCGTTCCGGCAAACACCGTATTTCCCTGAGGCACATATCCAAAGAATTCTCTGGTTGCAGAAGAGATGGGACAGCTTGTCCCATCATCACTCACTAATCTGGCAGTTCCCTCTGCCGGATAAAGCAGCCCCAGCAAAACCCGGATCAATGTTGTCTTGCCGTTTCCCGATGGTCCGATAATAGCTACGATTTCTCCTGTATCAGCGCGAAAATCTCCTTTGCTCACCACTTGATTTCCTTCTTTATAAATCACATCAATCTGATTTAGTTCCACGGAGATACCTTTCTCCATTCTCTTTTTCAGGGCATTCACCGCATCTTCATCCAGAATCTGTTCCTTCTTAAGATCCGACACTGCCATCAGCCGTCCTGCGCAGGTAGCTGCATTAATTGCAGAAGGCACCATCTGGATAACAGCGGAAAAAGCAGCCGACAGTGAATTCGCCATCTGCAGGAACATCATCATGGTTCCTGTGGTGATATAGCCGGTCCAAAGCCGATAGGCACTCCATCCGAAACAAACAGCAGAAACCAACATACCAACGATAGACATAAGCGATGAGACACCCACGGAAAACTTATTGTAATCCAACATCTTTTCTTTATAATGTTCCTGCATATCTTTCAGTTTGCTGCTGAACAATCCCATCAGCCCAAACGCCTTCACGGTCTGTAAATTCTGAAAAGAATCATTCTGAAAGGACATCAGCCCACTGCTGATCTCCCGCATCTCCTTGTTGTAAGCGCGCATTCGTTTTACAAGGTGTCGAGATATCAGCAGTGTCACAGGAGCACTTAAAAGCGCTATGACCGCCATCACCGGATCATAATAAAGAATAATTCCCAAAGTTCCCGCAAACTGAGCGAGTTTCGTAATCAGACTTGGGATCCATCCAATCACACTGGATGCCACCTGGGAAACATCATCAGACAGACGGTTCAGCAAATCTCCGCTCCGGAATTCATGTAAAGACTCCCAGTCCGTATCGATCACTTTATGATAGATATCTGCCTGAATTTCATTTTGCACAACCACATTGATTCTGGCTGAAATCCGGCTGATAATTGCTTTAGCTGCGATATTGGACAACATCATAAAAATCATTATGGATGCCACAACACCGATTCTGGACTTCCGCACCCCGGTCACTGCGTCGATGAGATACTTGGAAGCAACATTTCCGCCCAACCCCATGGCGGTGCTGAAAAGTCCCGCCGCAATATAGAAACAAATGGATGCCCAGTAGCGTTTCGCATACTGGTACATCCACTTCGTCTCCGCATACATCTCTGTCAAATATCCCTGCTGAATTTTTCGGATTATCTTCTTCAGTAATTCCATCCCGCACACGCTATCTCTCCAGAATCTGCTGTTTTACCAACACCTCTAAAAATTCCTCTGTATCTGCTTTTGCAGTCTCCCGGTCCACCTCATATTCTTCCTGAATTGCTTCCACAATCCGGTCTACCGTGGTTTCCTCCTGCAATTGATTCCAGATAAATGCACCAAGCTCATTCACAGTTATCAGACCATTAAACTCCAGAGCGCTCTTTCCGGTAGGTACAATCACATAATCACCGGCTATTTCTCTTAATACAAATGTTTTTTCAATCCTCATCTTATCCCTTTCCAATATAGATACCCTGATTTTTTCCCGCCATAGTTCTCTTTATGTTTCCTGTGACAGTATTACTGCTATTATAACATCATTGAAAAAGAAATCAACCCATTCCGTCCCGCGTTTTCAGTATCAATGGAGTTTTGGTATTCAGATCATTCATGCCCCGCCTCCTTTTCTTCTTATTATAAACAATTTCCATTCAATCTACAACAAAAAACCCACAGGAAGCCGGAAAACTTTCGTCTTCCGGCCTCCTGTTCATCATTTCAAATTTACATCTTCGTATAAGCTGCCGCTGTTCGAAAACGGCAGCTGTGATTTTATAAAATTATTTTTCCAGATATCTGTGAATGATTGCAGCGCATTCTGCACGGTTTGCCTGATCCTGCGGTTTCAAAAGCTGTCCGTCTGCTCCCTGGATCATATGATTTGCAACTGCCCAGGACATACTCTCTTTTGCAAATTCACTGACAGAATCACTGTCCGGATAAGAGGAAAGATCGCTGTCGGCTGTAACATCCTGACCGCTGTATGCTGCATAACGGCGCAGCATCACAGAGAGTTCCTCACGGCTTATGCTTCTGTCCGGCTCATACAGTCCTGTAGCCGCATACCCTGTAACAATCTTATGCTCACTTGCCCACATTACCGCGCTGGTATAGAATTCACCGTCTTTTACATCCGGGAACTGATCCGAATAGGTTACCTCCGGGCTTCCTGCCATCCGGTAAAGAATGGTTGCAAACTGTGCACGGGAAAGTTCTGCTTCCGGTCCAAAGACAGTTTCTTTCAAACCAGTCATGATGCCTTTTTCATTTACATAAGCTACATCATCACAGAACCAGTCGTCTTCCTGTACATCCTCAAATACAGAAGGTTTCGGCGCTTCTTTTCCCAATGAAATCGTTACTTTCCGAACGCCTGCCGGGATTTGTACAGTACCTTTTGCGGCATCAAAGCTGCAGCCATCAGAAACAGATTTGATGTTATTCACCAGCGCCAGCAGTTCCAGACTGACTGTATTCTCCAGCTCATCGCCGGTCAGTTCAAAGGTAACGGTGTCATTGTTTGTATTCATGATGAAGCCGATCCGCTTACCGCCATTGCACAGGTAATTGGAAATCTTGATTTCCTCACCGTCCTCATTAAACTCCTGCGGCAGACCACGTCCGGCAATAATCGTACCGTCTGCTTTCTCCGCAAAGAAGGAATCAATCAGTACCTTGGTGATTGTGGACTGTCCCCACATATGCTGACAGGAACCATCTCCGCCGCCGGAGGTATTCCGATTCCAGACCGTATTATCATTCGGATACTCGATCCCTTCCCACCATCCATAAGGACTTGCCATGGAATGATTCACCATCCACAGATACGCCTCAATACCGCCGTCACGCCATTTTTCACCGCTCAAGGCCGCTGAGAAATAGCCGGCATTATAAGCAGAAGAATAATATCCATGACCATAGCCGCCCATATTGTAAGGAGAATCAAACACCTGGCTCTTCTGCTCCGTAATATAATCATACGTCTGATCGGTCAGATCCAGCAGCCAGGAATCCTGATCTGCTCCGAAAAGATAGCCGTCCCAGTTCCAACGCCCGAACAGGTAGTGTGCTGCCCAGTTTCCGTCCCGAAGATCTTTACGTGCAGTCAGTTCATTGGGGAGCACCATACTGATCGGAATATAATTGAAATCATATTTCTCCATAGTATCAGATAAAACTGCCTCTACGCTCTTCAACAGACTATCATACTCTGCTTTTGCCCAGTCATATTCTGTCTTATAGCTCTCCTCGCCGGTTTCTGTGTAGAACTGATCACAGATATACGCATAAGTAGTCAATCCGAACAACGATGCCCAGTTGTCAATTACCCAGTAGCCCTGACTGTCAATCGCGTTCGTTCTCTCCATAATCCGTGCCGGATTCCCGTCTTCATCCAGAATATCCGCGCTATAAACTTCCCGCTCAGAGGCAATCTTATGTGTGTTGGTTCTGATACCGTCAACCCCATCTTTATCCTCCATAAAGCTTAAAACCGTATCAAAATCACCGGTCTTCTGCAGATACAGGGCAAAAGGCCAGGAGAACTTCCATGCCGCATCCGGATACTGAATATTCTGCAGAATATACTGTGCATAATCAGCAAAATGCTCCGTATGGCCAGATTCAACCAAAGTAGCCAGCATACCGATTACATCATGGTCAAACACCCGGTCATAGCCGTTCTCACCTACATGAAGCTCATAACCATCTGCAATGATAAGTGTATAAATATAACCTGCCTTGTAAGCATTGATCAGTTCTTCATATTTTTCCGGAATCGACTGAATATCAACAATTTTCTCCAGACGGTTGTTCCAGTACTCCTTCATATGCGCATAATGCTCATCAAACGAACCCTGAGCTGCCAAAACTGCATCTGCAGGATAAGTATAAACACCGCCAAACCGATCTGCACCGATACAGTATTCCCGCACTACCGTCTCACCAGGCTCAATTGCTTTCACATTTTTTGCTGCATCATTGAGGGGAATCAAATAGCTGCTGACTGTGGGCAGAAGCTTAATCTCTTCACTGTTATTCACCACAGTCATCCGTGAATAAGCGACCTCATATTCTTTCTCATCAATGACAAGCATATCTGCAAAGTTCTCTATTTTGTAGTCCATGCCATCTTTGCTGTATTCACTGACAAAACAGGGGAGATAACCTTCCGCATTATACCAATTGATGGACTTGGCCGGTAATCCCGTCACACCAAAGGTGATCGTCTTATCGTCATTCGCCCGAAGCTTGTAGGTACCGTCTGCCCATGCAATCGGGGCATCCTTATCTCCTTCCCAGCCGAAAGAAGCGGTAAAGCCTTTTGCATAATTATTGGCAAAATTTCCTGATGTCTGTCCTGGTTTTACCGTATCAATTGCCGCAGACAGGAATAAGTAACTGCTGTAAGCATCCCTGCTGACCAGATCCTTATTCTCCAAAACCCCTTGTGCCTGATCAAGTCTTGCTGTAAGTTGATTGATAAGATACTCATCTTTTACTCCATCCATACATGCTCTTGCAGTTTTAACTGCTTCCTGCAGCAAAACAACGTAATTTGTATTTTCCAGATGTGCATCCCAATATTCTTTCATAGAAGTATAATGTTCTTCAAAAGAACCCTGAGCTGCCAGGACCGCATCTACGGGATACTCGTAACCTCCGCCGAACCGATCTGCACCGACACAGTATTCCCGCACGATCGTTTCACCTGGCTGAACGGCTTTTATATACTCCGCTGCGTCGTTAAGCGGAATCAGATCACTGCTGACAATCGGCAAAAGCCGGATATTCTCACTGTTATTGACCACTGTCATTCTGGAATAGACAACTTCATATCTCTTATCATCAATCATGACGGAATCTGTAAAGTTCTCAACTTTATAATTCATGCCGTCCTTACTGTACTCATTGACAAGACAGGGGAGATAGCCCTCGGCGTTATACCACTGAACAGTATCAGCCTGCAGACCCGGCACACCAAAGGTAATCACTTTATTACCGTTATCCGGAAGCTGGCAGGTACCATCAACCCATGCGACAGGCGCATACTTATCTCCTTCCCGTCCAAAAGGAACTTTTAGTCCTTTTGCATCAGAATTCGCAAATTTTCCCATAGTATGATTTGCCTCCGCAGCTGCGATAGCAGCATTCAAAAGCATATACTCTCTGTAAGCATCTGCATTGGTAAGGTCGTCCCTTTCCAGAGCTTCCTGCGCACTGGCAAACGTTGCTGTGAACTGACTGCTTATTGATTCGCTGATCGTTTCTCCAAGCCAGGCCTTTGCAGTCCGAACCGCATTTTGCAGCAAGTTTATGTAATCCACACTGTCTTCCATCTTATCTAAAGTAATTCCACCGATAAGCAGATAGCCGTCTGCTGCCGCCTTACTCTTAAAGACTGTACGAATTTCTGCAGAGCTGTCTGGTTCAATATATACCGTATAAATTTTCTGAGCCACTTGATCCGCCGCATTCAAATCGTCATACGTATAAGCGGGTGTTGTCTGATCATTCAAATAAACTTCCACAGCCGCCGCTGCCTGAAAAGCACCAGATGCAAAAGTTACTGTCTGTCCCATATCAGACTGCGGAATTTTGATACGCCAGCCGGCATCACCGTCATCCGCAGAGGTTACAATGCCTGCCGTCTTAATTCCTTTTCCGCTTACCATCGGATTGCCGTCTGTCCAGTCATAAGTAACATCGGTCTCTTTGCTGCCAGTCACATCAGCACTGCCAAAAGTATCAAAGTCAATAAGATTTACAGAACTGTCTGTACTGGTAATTTCAACACACAAGGAACATTTTTTTGTTTTTGATTCTCCGCCTCCGGTATTTTCCTTCCATATGCCGCCTTCTTTAATCTTAACTTCACCAAATCCACCGTCAATCGCACCTTTGCCCAACAGCCAACCATAAATATCACCCGAAACTCCGAGATCTTTCTCCAGGGAAACTGCATAGACCTTGCCTGCTTTTACCTCAATTTCATCCTCAAATGGTACCTCTGTAACCGCATAATCCTCAATTTTTTCACCCTCAAGTCTGACCTGAGACAGCAGCTTATTAGATTCTCCCACTTCCCAGAATTTCGCGGTAAGATCCTGCGCCACATCACTGCGCTTAAACAAGCGCAAAGCCACACGACTAACCGTACCATCTGCACTTGCAGTGAATTTTTGATAATAAGCACCAAATTTTATATAGCCGGTTTCATCTGGATTGATATTATCTATCTTAACCGTTACTGCCCCCATATCCTCACCGGGAACCTCTTCCTTCTGCTTTCGGTTAATCTGCTCTGCTGTAACATGTACCCAATCCTCAGAGCCCATGTCCGTCAAAGACATTTTTCCTTTCCCTTCCAATCCAATGGCTGGTACACTGGCTTTCTCATCTTCGAGAACATTGGCAGTTACATTTGTAGTAATCCCGTTAAAACAGGAGCCTGTTAATACCATTGCCAACAACAGGGAAATCGTGCGTTTGTTACGTTGTTTCATCCTCTCCTCCTTAATCTTTTGTTTTTTAGGTGTATTTGTGTATAATATACAAATATCACTTTCACTTGCTTTTTTACATGCTTTATTTTGACCGAAACTATAAAGATTTTGCTTTTTTTATGACAAATTTGCCTGATGTATAAAAATCTTTACCTCTTGTTATAAAACTATAAACTTTATATCCAAAAAACAAAAGCCTAAGAGAATGAATACAAAAATAGGACTTGCTCAGGAAGCCTGTAAAATCAGTCTTCTCTGAACTTGTCCTATTATCTTATAACCATCAATAAGGAGTATCTTAAAGGAATCCTGCAGCTTAACGCCAATTTTTTCCATCCAACTCTGATTTACATCTTTGTATAAGCAGCTTCTGCCATACCGTCTTTCCCCTTGCCTGACTCTAATTCTGAAGTACAATGGGGACATCTGACAGCACCTGCCGGAATCTTAGACTTACAGTAAGGACACTCTTTCTCTGTGGGTGCCGGGGCTTCTTCTTTTTTATGCAGACGGTTCAACTGTTTTACAACGATAAATACAACAAACGCCATAATCAGGAAATTAAGCAGTTCCGTCAGAAACAAGCCGTACTTAAATGTTGGCGCTCCGGCTGCTTCCGCAGCAGCTAAGGTCTGATACACCTCACCGTTTAACGCGATGAACTTGTTTGTAAAATCAATCTTCCCGGTAATCAGACTCAACAGCGGCATCACAAGGTCTGATACGAGAGATCCCACAATCCCGTTAAATGCGCTTCCGATAATCATACCGACTGCCAGATCAATCATATTGCCTTTCAGTGCAAAATCCTTGAATTCTTTCAACAATTTCTTCATTGGTATTCCCCTCTCACTTTCTCAAAAGTATTTATGAATAAAAGTATATCAGACATTGAGCGATTTGTTAAGCATAAAAATTGCATGTACAATCCCAAGCTCATACTGACCTTGGGATTTGTACATGCAATAAATCATTTTATATCACATCGTCCATATAATAATTATTTTTCAGCATCTTCCAGATACCTCTGAATCATCACTGCACCTTCCGCGCGGCTTGCAGATGATTGCGGCATCAGTAACGTTCCATCCACACCGCGGATGATCTTGCTGCCGACTGCCCAGGACAAAGCTTCTTTTGCAAACTCACTTACAGAGACCCCATCCTCAAACGTTGACAAGTCATCGTCTGCCGTGATATCCTGACCGCTGTGTTTTGCATAGCGGTACAGCATAACTGCCATTTCCTCGCGGCTTATAGCTTTGTCCGGATCAAACAGACCTGTATCTGTGTATCCTGTGACAATCTGATTCTCATTTGCCCAGGCAACTGCGTCCGTATAGAACTGTCCGGTTTTCACATCCGGGAATTTTCCGTCGTGTTCCGCTTCCGGACTTCCTGCCATTCGGTAGAGGATCGTTACAAACTGAGCACGTGACAGTGCAGTTCCCGGAGCAAAAGTATCCTCTGTCATACCGGTCATAATACCAGCCTCACTTACGTAGCTTACACTGTCGAAGAACCAGTCTTCTTCACTTACATCTTTAAATGCCAACGGTTCCTTAGCGACAGGTCCGCTTACTTTCCATTCATTGATTCCGACACCTCCCACATCTGCCTTTTTCACCATCGTTACTTTAAGGGATGTGGTCCGTACCGTATCAAAGGTGGTAACGTTGAACTGATCCTGTTCTACGCCAAGTCCTTGTGCGTTGGATACTGCTGCCCATTCACCTGCTTCATTCAAATACTCATACCGGTAAGATACCGGCACCTGAACTCCGCCGTCGCCGCCGTTGCTGTTATCAAAGAAATAAATCTCTGATTTGTTGATTTCCACTGGTTTTGTCCAGGAATAAGTTACCCACTCTTCCGTTGCATCCCAGTTGCCCCAGGTCCCCCAGTGGCGGCAATCACTGCCAAGTGAAGCACTTCCCGTAATACCGTCATTCACCGCATCAAGGGTCTCCCAACTTGAGCAGTAACTGCTGTCTGCATCTGCACTTGCTTCCAGATTGTCCGGATCAATTACTTTTGCCGGTTCCAGACCGTCAATTGCATCCTGCAATTCTGTCAGGGCCTTATTTACCTGCGTCTGTGTCGTGGGATCAGCAGCCAGAGCTTCCTGTGCCGCCGCAATCGCATTCTGCAGCGCCTCCCAGGATCTCGGCCCATACTCCTCACGATTCAGTGCATTATCTCCGGTCACAGAATCAACCAACGCCTGAAGTTCAGACTTGTCCACTTCTGCTCCGGCTTCATCTACTTTCACATATGCATGATATCTATAATTATAAGCATCATACATCGGATAGAATTGCAGACCGTTTGTAGTAAGCTCCGGTACGGATTCTGCATCGGCACCTACAACAACATCCACACTCTCAGAAAGTCTGCTGCTCAGTACAATATTGTACCAGTTCATCGCTGTATAAGAACTATTGGTGTCTCTTGCCACCATTACGATCGGTCCATACATCAGAGATGCTACGGTACTTCCTTCTACCTTATCCGGTGTACGGTCAAGGTGAAGTGTATACGGCATATCAATTGTTACAACATCTCCGTCTGCCCAGTTACGTGTTACTGCAACATAAGTAGTTACTTCCGGGCTCTCAGCCACAACTTCATCATTTACTTTTACAGTAAATCCTTCCGTTGCCCAGTATGGTACTCTCAATTTCATCGTAAATGCTCCGGAACCTGTTACCGTCAGTTTGGAGTGTTCTGACGGGAATTTTGTTTCCTGCTTTACGGTTATATTCTTTTCGTCCCAGTTTACGGTTGTCGGCATATACAGATTTACATATAAAGTATCTTCCGTATGCGCATATGCTGCTGCCTGATATTTTACATGGTTTTCCATACCTGTTCCGTTACAGCAGGTAAATCCGCCGTAATCACTGTCATAAGATTTTCTCTGACCTGGGTCGATTGGAAGCATATAGGTAGTTCCATTGTGCATATAAGAGTTCGTATCATGACTCTGGGATGCAGCAATCTGGTTAATCAGTGTTCTTTCATAATAATCCATGTAAGAAGCATCATCCGGATTATAGTGATACAGTTCCTGCGTTACTTTCAGCATATTATATGCCGCACAGGTTTCACAGTTCTCCCCTCGTCCGGAGTTTCCAAGGATATTGTTGCCCTGCTGGTACGGATCTTTGAAACGTTCTCCTGTTCCAACACCGCCGATGGAGTATGTGTAACGGCTTACTGCCATTTCCCAGAAGTTCTGAGCAATATTGTAATATTTTGCCTCGCCGGATGCAGCATATTCATGCATTGCCCCCACAATCTGCGGAATATGCTGATTTGCATGGCGGTTCTGGATCGTATCTACATTATTTGCAAGTCCGTCGAAAAATTCTGTATTATCAAACATCTTTGCCGCATCCAGATACTTCTGCTCTTTTGTAATCTCATACAATCTTGCAAGAGATTCATTCATTCCGCCATATTCTCCGGCGATATACATTGCCCACATCCTTGTACGCTGTTCTGCTGTTGTACAGTTGCTTAATCTTTCATATACCCAGGTTCCGATTCCCTCTGCCACTTCCAGAGCTTCTTCATTGCCGGCATAATTATAAGCATCAATAAAGCCTGCCAACAGTTTATGTAATGTATAGTATGGTGCCCAGATAGTTGCATATGGTGTATACTGCTCCAGTAATGCGAATTGATCCGGTGAATAGGCACTTAAGAAGCCTTCCCCCCAGGTGGATGGATCTGTGCTCCACCGGGACTGCGCCGCACTGCTTGGTGTACACTGAGTTGTAAATTCTTCCGGTTTTCCCTGTGCCTTATCCTGACACTCTTTCATGGCAGAAACCATGTAATCCAGTTTTGTCTTATATTCTTCATCACCGCTTGTTGCATATGCCAGTGCCAATGCAGACATAAAATGTCCGGTAGAATGTCCCCTTAAAAGGCCGGTCGGCTCATCCCATCCGGTCAGAGGCCGTGCACCCTTGGTATCTACTCCGAATGTACTTCGGAAGTTATACAGCATCCTGTCTGCATCCATGATCTTCAGATATTCCAACGTACGATTCATATTCTGGGAGAAAATCGTATCATCTCCGTCCAGGCTGATATCGCTTAAATCAAACCCGGCTGCAGATTTCTGGGGAGCGACCGCTGCTTTATCCACAATTGTAACCGTTGCAGTTACGGTAAGATCAGAGCCTACAATCGTACCGGTAATTGTCTTCGTTCCTGCTTCCTGGAAGTCGGCCGTCCTCAGATTCGTCGGCCATACGACCTTTTCCTTACCGGTGCTGTCGTCTGCATAGACCACGGATACCTGTGCAGGAAGGCTTGGAAGCACTCCGATTCTGGTCTCTGTCTCTACTGCTTTTATTTCCTTAATCTCATTCTTTGCATAAACCGGCATTACCGTAACTTTGAATTCTCTGACAGCCGTTTCTCCTTCATAAGAAACGGTTGCAGTCAATGTTACTTCTTTTTCTTCGCCTGTGGGACGTTTTACTGTCCCATCTGCTGCAACCACTGATTCATCTGAACTGCTCCAGATAATCTCCGAGCCGAGGGTTCCTTTTGACGGAAGAGCCAGATTTCCTGTGACAGCGTTCAGATTGCCAAGATCAATCCCTGCTGCATCTGCCTGTGCAATCTCTTCTGCAGTAAGCTGCTGTTTTACAATTACAGTGAATTGCTTTGTCTGAGATGCTTCGCCGGAACGGATCGTTGCAGTTAATATCACTTCTGCATCACCCAGACCTGCTGCCGGTCTTGTAACCGTACCGTCTGCTGCAATTACATCCGGCTTATCACTTGTCCATGTAATTTCAGAGCCTGCGCTTCCCTTTGCCGGAAGTGCCAGATCTGCTGTAACTGCACTGGTATTTCCAAGACTTAAAGTATCCGCATCTCTTTGCACCCTTTCCTCATCCGGAATCGCAAACTGCCCGGAAATTTCTTCTGCTGTCATGGCATAATTGTAAATCTTGAAATCAGCAACCATACCATTCATGATATCATTCTGAAACTGACCGTATCCAATCCAGTTCTGTGTACTTCCTTCCAATACAGAAAGATCTGCGTCTGTCTCGGCCGTACCGATCAGCACGTCGTCTTCATAAAGAGACATGGTCTTTTCTGAGCCGTCAAAAGTCACGGTTGTGAGAATCCATTCTCCCGTTTCCAGTGCAGTCTGCTTCTCCGGTCCTTTTTCGTTGCTCCATCCGCTGTTGGTCAGTGCGCTGGTATATCCTGTATGACCTGAATTTGCACCATCCGCAATCAGATACATGTAGGAAGTTGTATTACTTCCGATATCCCAGATTCTCTGGTAAGAACCACGGGCAGAATTCATATAAACCCAACAGCTGATGGTCACATCTTCCAACCCATTCAGGATTCCCTGCGGCATCTCCACATAAGTATGGGTTTCGTCCGGCTGACCCCCATTCATAACAAATGCCGTATAATCTTTGCCGAAGATTGAGACACTTTCCGTCTTTACTTCCGATCCGGTCGGCCGTACTACGCCTGCCATTCCATTGCCGCTGATATCATTTACAATCGTTCCTGACTTCAGAGAATCAAAGTCGTAATGCAGTACCAATTTCTTCTCCGGTGCATTCGTCTCATCCGCATAAACAAAAACGGCCGGAAGCGATGAGACTGTCATAGCACAGGCTGCACACATGGCGATACCTTTGCGTACAAATTGTTTTCTTCCTCTCATAGTTCTCTCCTTTCTTCGCTGAAATCCCATTTATATTTTCAGTATAAAGAGCAGGAGGGTACTTGAAAACTCTAAAATCTTAAACAAGGTGGAGATTCTTCAACTGAATTCTCCACCTTGCTCCCGAATCAGATCAACCGCTTCCTCCGGAGTGATCCTTCCTGTAATGATTTCAAATTGTGCTTTCGAAAGAAGTTCTGTCACCTGAAGCCAATTCTCGCAGGAAGTTCTTCCTATACAGGTCTCCATCTGTTTTGCAAAAATCTCGTATTCAGGACAAACTTCCAGCATCTTCTGCGCCACGTCTTTTCTCGGCGGAAGTGCATTTGCCCGAATGTTTGTCTTAAGCATCTGTTCTTCCTGATTATAATATTTCATGAACGCCACTGCCCCATCCGCATTTTTCCCTTTCATCACACCCAGATTTTCACCGCCCATAACACCCGCAGGCTGAAACTTATACGGCAGCTCTGCAATCTTATACGGGACTCCCGCTTCCTCCAATGCAGGCAGTACCCATGGTCCATTCTCCATCATCGCACATTCACCGTCCACAAACTTACGTGCTACATCATTCTGGGACCAGTTAATACACTCTTTTGACATATACCCCATATCCACCAACTGTCTGACCAACGCAAATGCCTCTCTGGTTCCCTGTCCTCCAAGCTGATTGATCTCATCTCCCGCCGACAGGATAAACGGAAGAATCTGAAATGCTGACTGTTCTCCTTCAATTGCCGACATAGCAAACCCCTTTCGTTCCCCTTCTGTAAGAACCGCCGCACACTCCAGAAATTCCTCCCAGTTTTCAGGAACCGAAAGTCCTTTCTCCAAAAAAACATCTTCATTGTAAATCAGCGCAACATTATTGCTGCAAAAGGGAATACCGTAATATCGGTCGTTATACCGGACAGAATCCATGACATTTGGATAGTAGTTATCCAGATTCTCGATCTTAGCAATCTCCATGGTCAGGTCTTCCAAAACTCCCTGCTCTACATAACGTCTCATGTCCGGATTATCAAGAATCACAATGTCCGGAAGCTGTTTCTGGGTGATTCCGATTGCCATCTTTTTATTAAATTCTGTAAGAGGTCCATGGTATTCCCATCGAAGCAGATATTGATCCTGAGATGCGTTGAATCCTTCCGTAAGTTCCTGCAGCGCTTCCTTCTGCTGCTCCGTCTCATAATAAGTCCATAGAACCAGCTCTTCCCGCGTCTCCTGCGCTTTCCTCTGCTGTTCCTCCCCTGTCTGCCGGCATCCTCCCGTCAGAAGGCAGATTGCCGTTATTGCAGTTACAATACGCCCTGCTCTTTTCATCGCTTCTCTCTCCTAATTCATCTGCCTGTATTCCCCAGGTGATATTCCCTGCTCTTCCTTAAACACCCGTGCAAAATACTTGGCATCGCTGTATCCCACTGCTTCGGCAATCTCATAGATCTTCATATTCGTTCCCTTTAAAAGGCGTTTCGCGTGACTGATCCGGAATTGTTTTAAAAAAAGGGAAAAGTTAATCCCCATCTCCCGGTTAAATAAGGTACTCAGATATTCCGGTGTAATTTCCAGCTTCCTGGATACTTCTTCCTGCGTAATTCCTTCCTGATAATGTTCCCGGATATAATTGATTGCTTTCTTTATGACGTAATTACTGATATCCTCTCTCTTCACTCTTGCTCCTGCAACTGCCTTTATCATATCTTCATAAGCACCCTGCAGTTCCTTCCAGGTGATGACACTCTCCATCCGTCTTAAGATACCGGAATTCTTCAGATGTTCATGCAGCCCCTGGTCAATGTCCTGAAGGGTATCTGCCACCAGATAGTAGCTTTTCATAAATCCATACCTCATATCCTCGGGTGCATAGCAGTGCCTGCGCATATAAACAAGAAATCTCTCGGATATCCTCGCAATTTCCTCACTGTCTCCCTGACAAATTGCATTCCTCAGATGACTGTTAATCTCTAACGGATACTCAAAGGGCTCCGCCTCATATTGTTCAATCATCTCCTCTGTAATCCATTCCTGACCTTCCATAACCAATGCATAAGACAGATTTTTGTTTAGAAACTCACCCGTCTTCCGCAGATTTTTCTCATCGCATCCTGTCATTACCCACACCGGACGCTCTTCTCTCTTCCGGTATTTTAATACCATATGATGATAGAAGGAGTGCTCATACTGTTCTTTTTCCACCGCATCAAAGGTTTTCCCGGCAGTGAGACAGTAAAAAATCTGCCGGTTCTCCTGATACACCAGGTATATTTTAAAATCCCGGTATTTTTCCTTTAATTCCACAATTTCCTGTTCCACAACTTCCCGGTATGTAACATTCGCTGCGCCGATATACCCGGCAAACATCTCGTATTTCATTCCCGGCTCAAATCCGCATGATCTGCAAAGCTGTTCAATGTTGTTTTCCGATTCTTCTACATTTCCAAACAAGATATCCTTCAGTCTGTTCTCTGGCTGCCCGTACACAAGCTTTTTTTCTTTTTCCAGTTTCTCTTCGATGCCCTGCAGCATATTCCGGACGTCTTCTGCAGCCAGTGGCTTCAGAAGATAATCATCCACTCCGTAACGAATTGCTTTTTTTGCGTATTCAAACTCAGAATAACCGCTGAGAATGATGGAATGCACCTTGATCCGTCTCTCATAAAGCTCCTTCAGCATCTCCAGACCACTTTTACGCGGCATACGAATATCTGTGATTACAAGATCCGGTTTGAATCTCAACACCATCTGAAGTCCCTCTTCCCCGTCTGCCGCTTCCCCTACAATTACATGTCCGGTCTGGGCCTCAATGATTTTTCCCATCCCTTCTCTTATTTTTACTTCATCTTCTACAATTACAATCCGCATCTTTTATCTGCCCCCTGTTTATCCAATTCCAGCATTTTCTTCCTGTAATTCCGGTACAGATCTGTCTCCTGCATCGGATACCGGAAGCTTTATCGTAATAACCGTGCCCACATTTTGAATACTGCTTACATTCCACTCTGCTTTCTCTCCATAATACATGTGCATTCTGCAAAATGCATTGGTCAGTCCGATCCCGGATCCCGCTCCACCTAAAATACGTTCCCGGTCATTATATCTTTTCACTTCCTCAGGTTCCATACCTTTTCCATTGTCTTCTATAATCACATGAAGCATTTTCTGATTCTCTGAAAGTACAATATCCACCCGAAGTATACCGCCGCCCGTAATTTCTTTAAAACCATGCAAAATCGAATTTTCAATGAATGGCTGCAGAAGCAGTTTGTAGATTCCCACGCTTTTTACCTGCTCCTCCACATGAAGTGCAAAAGAAAAAGCATAGTTAAACCGAAGCTGCTGCAGGCTTACATACTTCTCCAGCCAGTCGGCCGCCTCGCTGACCCTTACAATCTGATTGCTCCTGCTGACGCTGTAACGCAGAATCACTCCCAGATCCCGAAGCATCTTACTGATCTCATACTCCCCCTTGTCGATTGCCATCCAGTTGATGGAATCCAATGTATTGTACAGAAAATGGGGATTGATCTGTGCTTCCAGCGCATGAATCTCCGCTTCCTTCTGCTTCCTGGTCGCATCTGTCACTTCCAAGAGCAGCTCCTGCAGCTTCCCGGTCATTGTATTAAAGCTCTCGGCAATCTCCCCAAATTCATCCTCCGCATCCACATACACTTTTACATCCAGATTCCCTTTCTGAACCTCCCAGATTCCCTGCATAATAGAACGTGTTGACCGCTCAATCAACTGAATCGTATAAGCGATCATGAGAACCGCAAACATCATAATAAACAAATCTACCGCAAGTGTAAATTTCTGCGTATCCTCCAATTCCTTCCACATATAATCCTTGTCATATACGTTATAAAAAATCCATCCCAGATTTTTATCTTCGTATTGGTTAAAGGCAATCTTTTTTCCTTCCAGCCTTCCTGTATCCCGAACAAAGGCCTCAATACGAAAATCCGGTCCCGACAGAACATCTCCCGAATAATGAAAATCCGGATAGGACAATACATGTCCATTCCTGTCTGCAATAAAATTCACACTGTATTTCTGTTCCGGATCACGACCGTAATCTGTTGTACAGATACGATTCAATACCTGTTCATCAATACTCATCACAATCGTTGCAATGGAACCTTTCTCCAGATTCCTGTAGTCATACATACGCTTTGAAAGATGAAAAAGGCGTTCCTCTTTTCCATACCGGGTATACTGCATAGTTGGAGTAATCACAGCACCGGCTGTATCCTGTGCCTCTGTGTAGGGTAAAATCTTCCGCAGATCCGTATACCCTTCCCAGATGCTCTGGACAGTGGAAGCGCTGTTAAAATCGTACGTCAACTGCTGACCATCTGTCAGGATAATACTGATACACTCAATTCCCTCTGCCGATATATCATACTGCCGGATCCTGTCATAAATTTCTCTTCTTGCCGCTTCCTGTTCCGTGCGGGTATCATCCAGCAGACAATTAATATTTTCAATAATCTGATTATCAATGTAAATCTGGTATAAAAGACTGGTATAAACGTTCAGTGTAAGATTCACTCGCTCTGCCATCTGGACAAGCTCATTGATCATAAGTTCATCCAACTTCGCTTTCATACTTGTGGAATTCATATGTGCCATAAATCCCTGTACAACTGCCAGCGGCACAATCGCCGAAATTATAAAAGCATATAAGATTTTCTTCCAAAGTTTCTGATTTCGAAACCATCTTAACAGACCTGTCCGCTTCCTCTTCCCCATCCCGATACCTCCGGTCTTAAACTGGTTTTCTTTATTTTATAACGCATCGGACTCCTTTTCAATACCTGCTGTTAAAAAGAAAAACGGACAGTTCTTCATTTTCATGAAAATCTGCCCGCCCTGTTTTTATTTCCTGAAAATCTCCGGGAAATTTCCCCTTTATCGATTCATAAATCTTGATATCACAGCAGCGCCCTCAGCGCGCACCGTAATTCCCTGCGGCATCAAAGTACCATCAGACGTACCGGAAATCAGCCCGGTTCCCACAGCCCACGCCATCGCTTCTTTGGCAAATTCACTTACACTGCTGCTGTCTGCAAATGCTGTCAGATCTCCTCTTACATCCAGATCATCTGCCTTGAGGTATTTTGCATAACGGTACAGCATGACAGCCATCTGCTCACGGGTGATACCATCGGCAGGTTTAAAAAGTCCGCTATCTGCAAATCCAGTTACAATTCCATTCTTATTTGCCCACAAAACTGCCGTTGTATAATACTGGTCATCCAAAACATCCGGGAATACCAAATTATAATCTTCTGCAGGTCTATTTGTCATACGATGCAGGATTACAGCAAACTGAGCACGGTTCATAGCAACTTCCGGACCAAAATGTGTTTCATCCAGACCTGTCATAATGTTATTTTTGTACAGATCAAATGCATAATCATAGAACCAACTGTCCTCCGGCACATCGATATATGGAAATGCCGGCTCTTTTACAGTATTGTATACATTGACATTATCAATATATCCTTTAAAACCGCCCAGGTCCTTGTATGCAGATCCAAGTACAGCCGTCAGACTGGTTCCCAGTTCGGCGATACTTCTTACGTGTTTTTCCTGTGCTGCAAGCGCTCCATCCACATAGATGGAAATCACATGATCTTCTGCGATCACCTCGATATGTCTCCACTTTCCTGCCATATCCTGTGTATTGCCGGAAGTGATCTTCATCTCACCAAATGTATTGAAGGTAGTAATGGTACCTTCCACTGCATTTGCCTTCACATCCAGATTAAAGTATCTGTTGGAAATCTTATCGGCGGCATCCCAGTAACGTGCCCGTTCTGTCACACCGGCTGCTGTAACCGTGTAGCTGGAAATCTTATTGGTAACCGTGCTCCCCATAGAGAATACGGTCGTATTGGTATTATTCGCATCCGGACATACATCCATCGTAAGCTTCATATCAGATAAGCCGTCAAAGAATCCATTCGGAAAACTTACACTTCCGTTTCCGTCTAACTGCAGAACCTTGCCCTTTCCTTCCACTTCTGTCACTTTCGCTGTTCCATTTAAGGTTCCTGTATTGTCTGCTCCTGCCTTTGAAGTGTCTTTCACTGTCGTTCCTTCTACGGATTCAAAATCATAGGTAAGTACCGGTTTTACAGTCTCCTTTTTATTTCCATCCTGCTTTGGCGTACCCCATTTTGCCATCAATGCATCATATTCTGACTGGGTAATCGGAATTACAGTTCCGTGTTTTGCTGCATCCGGCATTACAAATTCATCATCACTGGGCAGATATACACTATTCGGCTGATCCAGATTCGTTGTCACAAACGGAATATATCCTCTTGCACTTCCGGAACCTGCCGCGGAACCTCTTCCATATTCATCTACCAGAATACACCACTCGTCCCGGTCATTGAACTTGAACATCGTGGGGCCTTCGTAACTCCATGCATACTGCTGCATACACGGTTTTGTCACAGTATTACCGCTCTCATCTTTTACCTGAATCGTGCCGCTGTTGTCAATCAGTTTAAAACCTGCACCGCGGTTCGGCATTGTGGTATTTCCCACTGCCACTGCAGTTTCATCCCCCAGATCCTCACCGTATGCAAGCAGCTTCTTGCTGGACTGAAGCCGGATACTATTACTGGATTCGTCTTTAATCAGACGGTAATAAGTGTCTCCCTCCTTAAAGATGGAAGCATCAATATTTCCGCTCAATCTGCCTGCATCTTCTCCATTGGCAGAGTTTGAGTACAGTTCCGGTGTGGTAAAGTTCCAGAAATCTCTTGTCTTAGACACATAAATATGATTTCCCTGCACACCGGACTTCATGCCGGAAGACCAGAATACCAGATACTCTCCGGTGGCTTCATCATAGATTGCTTCCGGCGCCCATGCCATACCGGCATCAATATCAGAAGCCACATCTACCCGTCTCGGCTCAGACCAGTTCACCAGATCATCTGATTCCCATACAATCAGGCTCTGGCTTCCCTGACTTGCCATAATTCCCCAGTTTCCATTGTATTTATAACTGTCAATATCCAGATCCGTACCAATCAGATAGAACTTGTCCCCTTCATTGGAACGGATAATATACGGGTCACGTACCCCATAATCTCCCACATTGGATTCTACCACATACTGGTTATTATTCAGCGCCGTCCAATCCACTCCATTCTTACTGATCCCGAAGAAAATCTGCTGGATTCCATCGTACGCAGCGCCGGCATGTTCATTAAAATGCGCGTACAGATAACCCGCATACTTTTCCTCCTGCCAAGATGCTGCCTTCACAGTCACCTGATACGTATACGTTTTCACCACATCACCATAAGAGGCCTTCAGTGTCAGCTCCACCGCAGTATCCTCTTTCTGTCTGGTTACCACACCAGCCGGGATATCTACTTCATTATAATAGGCAGAACATGGAACTGCCTTCGTACTGATCACGTTCTCATCGGAAGAAGTCCACTCAAATTTAATACCGCTTTTACTCTCTGACGGAAGAGAAATGTTTCCGGAAGCTTTTTCCGGCGCCTGGGGGATATAAAGCTGTGATACGGCTTTCTCAATTTCTGCTTCCACATCTGACTCTGACAGATACTTCTCCTTCACCTGTTCCTCGGTCATCGCATAATCATAGATAGAGTAATCATCCAGAATACCGGTAAAGTATTCACCATTCCCCCAGGTTGCCTTTCCTATATAGAAAATCGGATTGCTCCCAAGAATGTCAGACAACTTATAATTACTTCTGACTGTTGAGATCTTCTTATTATTAATGTACAGTGTTGTCTGCGATTCTTCGATGACTGCGGTCACCATCTTCCAGGTATCTGCTGCTGCCGATCCGGTCACTTCAGAATCTCTTCCGTTCCGATATCTTTCCAGCCGCATGGAAGACTGATCGGAGATGGCAAAATAATTTTCATTCAGATACACCGGTGCATTACTGTTCGGTGCCATAAATGCCGCCCAGTTGCAGACAGTCATAGATGGTGTCTTACTCCAATAAGATACCGTCAGCTCATCTTTTCCTGCCAGAAGATTGCCGTTCTCCCCTTCCAACGTTAAATATGTATTTGGTGTAATACTTAACGCCTTTCCCATATGTGAATCATCCACATAATTGGTTGTCCCATTCACAGTAACATTCACTCCATCTCCGGAAAGTCCGGCATCCCCATCCTCAAAATCCAGATAAAGAATTCTGCCCGCCTCATTCATCTGCGTTGCTTCCCCGGCAGCCTGTACCATAGGTGCGGACAGACTGACCATCATTGAAGCTGCAAGTACAGAGGATAATCCTTTTCGAAATACCTTTCTCATATGCTTTTTCCTTCCTTTCTCCCAAACAATATAAACTGTTATTTCATTGTAGCATGGAAAAAAAGCATAAAATACAAATTATTTTGGCATTCGTTACATTTTTTTGTCTGTTTTTTCCCCCATCGTCCTCCATATTTCTTCCATCCGTTGATCTGCGTCGGCGGACGCACGGCACAGACACCATGGCATAAAACCAAAAACAAACATAAGGATCAATCCAATCAGTACATTCATCCTCTGACACCTCCTGCAAAATTATGTAGCTGCTCTTCGCCTCCCTGCAGAGAAAAAAATCCCCTTTTGTTCCCATACTCCTCACAAACATTCTCTTATGAGTATATGAACAAAAGGGGATTTTTATGTGTCCGTTCTCCCAACTACTGTACGATAACAGTTAACTTCGCTTCATTTGACCGATTTCCATCACTGTCTACTGCCTGATAAATCAATTCATAGGTTCCGGCAGCGTCGATATTCACCTCGCCCTGAATCCTGATATCCTGATATAAAGTCTCCTTCGTATCTTTATCATCTATAACCTCTTTCACATAGCTGAGCTTATTAAACTCTGATCCAACAGGCAGCGCCACTTCATACTCTTTCAGATACAGCCGGGGATTCTCTGCCGGAAGAGCTGCAATTGCCGCTTCAATCGCCGCCTCTGGACTTTGCGTTTCCGGCGGCAGCGATGGTGTATCCGAACCCTCGGAAGTATCACCAATATCCGAGACAGCAGGAACATCCAGGGGATCTGTTCCGCCTTCCTCACCAGAAGAACTGGAACCATCTGCAGAACCGGACGTCACCTGATATCCTACCATTCTCACAGCTTTTGACACATTGTTCTTACTGTCCTTTGCTGCATAAATAATTGCTGCCTGTTTCTTGCCAACATCCGGAAGTATACTTTCAATCATCAGGGAATCTGATACATCCCCTTCCCGGTCGTCTACTGCTTTCACATCCTGCAATAAGGTATCCGTATCTGCTCCATTCACATAAACCAGGCTGTCATTCTCCGGAATCACAATCTCGGGACCTTCCGTGTCCGCTGTCAGATAGATGCCTGCTACTCCTGCTGCAAGCAAAATGGCAAGTCCCAGCAGACCCTCCATAATTCTCTTTCTCATGATCGCTTTCCTTACTCCTTTTCCCCGTAATATTTTCCGTAATATTTTCCGTACTTCCCATATGACTTCGCCTGTATATCAACCTTGTTGAGAACCGCTCCAAGAATCGGACAGCCGCTCTTTTCCAACTGAGCTTTTACTTCCTGTATAAAACGATAACTGATCGCACCGGATTCAATGACGATAAGGGCACCGTCACAACATTCTGCCGCAACCGCACTGTCAATCACACTTCCAAGAGGCGGGGTATCAATGATAATATAATCATATACTTCTCTGAGCGACGCCACCATAGACCGGAATTTTTTGCCTCCCAGTAATTCTGCCGGATTCGGCGGAAAGGATCCGGAACAAATCAGAAAAAAGTTCTTTATGTCTGTGGCACAGATCGTATCTTTCAGAGAACATTGTCCCGAAAGAAAATCGGTCAGTCCCTTCACACCCTGCCTGTCAACCTTGATTCTTCCCATCAGCACTGACTTTCTCAAGTCAGCATCTATCAGTAAAACTCGTTTTTCGCTCTCTGCCAGGGATATGGAAAGCTGCATGCAGATACTGCTTTTCCCTTCATCCGGTGTACAGCTGGTTACAGCAATCACTTTTTTATCCTCACCGCAAAACTGCAGGTTGGTACGAAGAGATTTGTAGGCCTCCGCTATCTGATATTCCATCTTGTCCCGCTTAATCGTAACCTGATTCAAAATTGTTCCCCCTTATCGCTTTCTGCGCCCTTTCATTTTCCCACGCTTCTTCATACTTTTTTCATTCTTATCCACCGGAATTACACCAAGTGTACTAAGCTGAAGGTAACGCTCCACATCTTCACTCGTTTTAACCGTATCATTGCTGAAAAATACAAACAAAATAATCGCTATGGCAATCACTGCCCCCATGATTCCACCAGTAGCTGCACTTTTTCCAATCTCCGGACTTACCGGCGTTTCCGGAACATTTGCTGTCTCCACAGTATTGACTGCCTCCGTATTCATAACGTCCTGAATATGTTCCGCCGCCACCTCACGGATGGTATTCGCAATCTTACAAGCCTGATACGGATCTGTATCATTTACATAAATCGTAATAATACGCGTTTCCGCATAGGCACTCACACTAATCTTCCCCAGCAATGCCTCATGATTCAGATTCAGTCCAAGCTTGGCAATCACATTCTCTGTTACCTGCCGGCTCTTAATCAATTCCACATAATCCTGGGTCAATAATGTACTGACCTGCAGATCCCCGTTCGTCAGTGTGCTTGTATCCTGCTGTGCCAGAACATACATCTTTGTAGTTGACACATACCGGGGCGCCGTAAATAATTTAGTTCCCAGAACTGACAGCAATCCCACGACCGCTGCTGACAGAAGGATAATTCCAATACCATTCCACAATTCCTTCAGCACTTCTGACAGATTAAACCCCATTTCGTCCTCTCGCAGATTCATTTCCTTTCTTTTCTCCTAACTCTTATCCCTTTATAATTTTATTGATGTTGGGGGCAAAAGGTATTTTGACCCCTATGATACACGGATTGCTCCGCATTTCATGCTCCCGCAATCCTAAAAACATTCGAAATCCATATATGTCTGACCCGCTATTCATACCGGCAGACTATGACCATGTATGTCAAATATATTCTCCAATTAATCTGCTCCTATTCCAGACATCTTTCGCAAAAATCCAGATATCCCGCAGTTTCTTTCTAAACGGACATGTCTGCTGTCCGGGACTTTCCTAGTATATCATAACGTTTTTACATCGTTTCCGCAATAACTATTTTTTACACCTCGAAGCACAATAAAAACGATCCATCGCATTCGAGCGTCAGCAAAAATCACAAAACCGTATAACGATAAAAGGAATGGATTATCTCCATCCCTTCTATCACGAAATTCTCAGATACGCTTCAAAATCTTACTCCTAAGAATAAAGGAAAACATAAGATACAGACCTACAGACACTCCCCCATAAAACAGGAAACTTACTATTTGGTTCTGAATATGAAGATACATTTTGGCAATCACAATACATACAATTACACAGATACTTATGATGTCCGTCCGGATATACTCTCTGAAAGCATCCCGAAATCCCTCCCCTAATCCGAATTTCCTTTTGAACCGCCAGATAATCATGCACAAGGACAACAGACCTGCCAGCACAGTACCAAGTATAATTCCATACACATCGAGATATCGGACCAGTATAACGCTCAATATAATATTACTCATACTTACAAGTACACTATTATATAACGTTGTCTTTGTATCATGCATCGTATAAAAAAATCGGTAAATCAAATCACGGATAATGTTATTTTGCTGTCCTATTGCGTAAATGCATGCTCCGATATAAACAGCCCAAACTGCTTTTTCGTCAAATTTTCCATTTTGATAAATAATTGCAATAAACTCCCTGCCACACGCAACAAACCCAACCCCTACCAGACAGATCGCATAATGTGCAAATCCGGTATATTTCCAGAGACTCTTTTTTCCATCCTCATGATTTCTCTTTAGATTCTTTACTAATTTTGGAAAAAAATAAACAACAATATTTCCAATCAACAACGTATTTATCATATTGGCAATTGTATTGGAATACGTCAACAGCGTCAATTGCCCGGTTGGGAGATTGGAAGCAAGCAGGGAATCAATAAAGGATTGTATCTGAAAGGCGCCGGTACTGAAAAGAGTCGGTACAAACAATTGCAGCAGCTCTTTGAACTCTGAATTTTTTAATGCAACAGCCGGCTTAAATCGGAAGCCGCATCGTATCGCTGCAAAAACATCTGCACAAAACTGCAGCATAGATGCAGCCAAAAGCACTGTCACATATTCATAGACCGTAAAACCCTTCTTAACAACCAGCAAAGCTACAGCAGCTATGTTAGAGAGCAGTTGGATGATCTTTGGAATATTAAACTTATTTTTACACTGAAAGTATGCTGAAGTTACGCCAAGAATTGCCGTAAATCCCTGAATCATCATCGTAAACAGAAGTAATGTGGAGACATAATGTCTGAATACAGAATCCCTGTCTGTCAGCAATATCGTAATACCGTCTCTGAAAATAAACGTTATTGCCAACATAAGAAATGTCACGGAGAAGACTACCGTCAAAAATGTATCGATAGCCTCCCGGCTCTTTTCCTGCAGATATGCCGGAATCAAAATCGTTGTTATTCCGCTGAATATAAATGACAGAAAAAATAAAGTCAGATTATTCGAAAAGTTATAAGCATCCAATTCCGTCCCGACCCCGAAATTTGATGCAATGATGGCCGACTTATAGATTGACACAAATTGAGTCAAAACCGTAATCAGAAGCATCAGAAAAACCTGCAATATATCTCCGCTGTGTCTCTTCTTCAATTCTCCTCTTCCTTTCACTGCCGAAACGTGTCTGAGCACTTATTCACACATTAGCAAAACACGTTTCAGAATACCATCCAGGTACTGATACTGTTTTTTCGCCTCCTGGGTATACTGTTCCAACTTAAGCGGAACCTGACCCTCATTGGCGCGAATGTCCCATATATCGTACAAAACCTCTGTACTCAGTTCATAAGACAACCCTCTGTATTCTATATCTTCTATCACATTTCTCATTTTATCGTTATAAATGACCGGAATCGTATTTCTGTTCACTAACCAGCCCACCACCATACAGTGGAATCTGCCGGCCATAATAACTTCGCTTTGGTCCAGAACCCAGAATATTTTTTCCATATCTCCTGAATAATTTACAATGTCTACTCTTCTTTTGACTTCAGGAGGCAAACCTTCATAAATCTCATTACATGTCTCCAGATCGCCCTGAGGTTCACAAAGGGAAAGGAGACAGATCCAGTAATGTTCTGCTGCAAATTCCTCACATAATTTTCTCTGCTGCAAAACATAGGTTTCCTGGTCCACAGCTATGTCATCCCGGTCTTTCACAGAAATGCATGAAATTGTCACCAACCGTTCCGGTCGTTCGGATGGCATTAATTCCAGATTAAACGCTACATCCGGCGCCAGCCGGACGTTTTTACAGTTCTTTGAAAACAAACGATACGTATATTGATCCCGAAAACAGATATCCGAAAGCCTGCTGAAAAATTTTTCATGTACCTGCCTGTACTCTTCCGTATGATAGGGTCCGAAATTGGCTCCTATGATGCAGAATTTTTTTGAGTGAGCTTCCATCTCTTCCAGTCTCGCAAACTCTTTTTTCCAGTCGCCCTGCTCCATGAACAGGGAACCTCCAAGGTAAATTGTGAGACCGCACCATTTTACCATAAAATCAGTCGCAGCCTCTTTCCCAAATAATGTTCGGGATACTTTGTTAACAAGCCGAAAAATAATTCCTTCTCCAAAAGGATGAACATTCGGATGATGTTTTACGGTACTGGCACCCTTCTTGTCACACAGGACATAAAACTTCGTCAACCGGTAACGTCTTGTAAGGAGGTGCACAAACAGATCATCTCCAAAATTATTATTTAAATATACATATAAAAAAGCTCTTTTCAAAATAATACCCGCCTTTCCTCAGACAACTTCTGCAGCTCATTCAATATTCTAAACAAAGCGGGATACCCACTGTTTCAAATCATATTGTCCCACAATCTCCTTAGGAACCTGTTCATATTCACTCTCGAGAAACTGCGGCAGCTTTTCAAGGGAATCTTCCCCTAAAATAAACATATTCTTTGGATTATAAAACTCATATTCTTTGACACTTCGATTCGTGGTGACTAACTTCTTTTCATAGAACAGTGATTCCATCGTTCTCATGGAAATTCCGCTCTGCCCTTCCTGAACCACCTCCAAAATCGCCCCAGAATCATTTAAAATCGTAAGATATTCTGCATATTCCATTCGCTTACCGGAATCAATGATCTTAAAATAATGCTTCAGACCGCAATGATCCAGATACCTTTTCAGATCTTCGATCTTTTTGCCTCTTCCCTTGTCATATCCCACAAAAAAAAGTGCATATTGCTTATCACACTTACGCCGAAAAATATATTGATCCGCAAGCTTCCTGGGATACATCGTAGTATTGTACTTCAGATTGTACTTGATACAGTCCTGCTTATCAAAGGAATAGACTGGAATTTGTTTTGTTCTCTTTATGGATTTATACAGTTTTGTTTTGTGATTCAGTACACTGTTCCATGCATATAGATAAGCAGGTACTTCATATCGCTTTAAGAAGTCCTGAATCGGCGGATCATAAGCTTCATCCAAAATGACTATTTTATCAAATTCCGCAATATGATCTCTCCAGGTCCCGTAGCATAATCTGGACAAATACGGCAATTTCTTGAAGAGCTTTATCCAATAATATTGCAGCTTATTCTTTGCCGCCTTGTAAACCTCCTCCAACACAATGCCCTCTTCTTCTATATATGGAAAAAAATAATTTTTTTTATCGATACACAGAATCAAAGTCACTTTACTCCTCACTTATTTTCTCCTTTATTCTTCATTTTAACACCATTGTAAAATATAGCATGAGGCACATGACTTCGTCAACTTGTTTCTCCTTCTTATCTATATAAGCCGCAGCAAAATGTGATATGCACGAAACATAAGCAACATTAAGAACATGCTTTGCCTGACTGTCATATTTCTCCAGAATTTTGTGGAATTCTTCTTAAAATATACATCGTTTCGAATAGCTCGTAAGTATTCCAGCTGTTCTCTGCCTGACAATTCTTTTTTTCCTACAGAGATCTGCTTGATCGTTGCAATCACATCCTGTAAGAAACGATGCCGGCAAAGTTCATCTCCATCTTCCACGTTCCATTTTTCCGCATAAAACCGCAAAGCCTTATTCACCTGTACTGTGGTTCGATATTGTTCTTCCCGGAACTGTTTCGTAATGCTCCCATCTGTATCTCTATATAGGTAAAGGCAATCCGGAAGATACAGAAAACGATCCGCACTGTCAAAATACGGAAGCTGCATAAACAGATCTTCCTCTATTCTGATATAAGAAAATTCTGAGAAATCAATCTCTGTATCTATACAACTTCTTTTGAATGCCTTCAGCCAGATATGATTAAATCGTTTACTGCGGATAACCTCTGAAAGAATTTCTGACCGTTCTTCTTTTCCAAACTCTGTCAAACCACAGCAAAAATCCGGCCAGATTTTCTGTTTTATGTCTTTGCCGTCTGTCAGATATCCATTATAAATCAAAATATCCGGACTGTATTTCCCTACTGCTTTTGCAATCCGTTCCAATGCCTGCTGCTCGAATTGGTCATCCGCATCAAGAAAGAGGTAATATTCTCCGGATGCACATCTCATCCCTGCCACTCTGCTGAGAATCTGCCCACAGTTTGTATGGTGAATTACCTTTATTTTTTCCGGGCATTGTATCTGGAATTCATCACAAATTGCGCCGCTTCCATCTGTTGACCCATCATCAACTAATATCAGCTCCCAGTCCCCGTATGTCTGTGCAATCACCGACTGCACACATTCTTTCAGATATTTTTCTGCATTATATACAGGTGTAATAATACTTAACTGCATTTGCTCACTCCAATCAAAGATTCCTGCCTCACAGAATGTCTAAATTCAAATAATGCTGAAAGGTATTTTGCCGCTCTTTGCCAGTTTTTGCCTTTGCCGCATCTTTCCCAATATCTGAAGTGCCCAAAACATCCTGTGGCGGACCAGAAATAAGATCAGTCTCCGCTGCCAGTTAATATTTTTATATTCCGGTTGATGCAAAGCTTCTTTTATCAGCGGCTGCTCAAGAAATCTGCAAAATCCCGCGCAGCGTTCTTTAAAAGGTCTTGTGCTTTCCGGATGAAAATATCCGCTTATGGCAGTCGTAACAATTACATACAAAATTCGGTTTTTATACCATGACATCAACTGTTCTTTCCTCGGACTCCTCTGTATATTACTTTTTATTTCCTCCAGGCAGCGGATGATATAATCATTATTTTTCTCCGTTGTACAAGTCGAGATAGAATCCTTGTTAAACGTATAGTGATACCAATACCGGTTGAGAAACAGGACCCGGTCTGCCTTCTCAAACAACCGAAAGCAAAACTCGATTCCCTCCATTCCCTGTCTGAGAGAATCATTGTGATAAATCTGATTCTCAACAATATATTCTCTTAAGAATAACTTTGCAGGAGATTCTGTAACATAGCTGTCGAAACACAACACAAGCTCCTGCAGATAGCTGCACTCCTCTCCCTGATAAACCTTTCCGTCCTCAAGGTACTTTTCAGCATTCAGAAGAATCTTTTTATATCCGAAGTCCTTTATAATTTCCCAGCAGACAATCTGAGCATTCCCGCGTTCTCCTTCCCTGCTGGCTTCCATACAGGTTTCCGGCTCTATCCAGTCATCTCCATCTACCAGCATAACCCACTTCCCGAGAGCCGCCCTGACACCCGTATTCCGCGCTGCGGAAAGTCCTCCGTTCTCTTTATGTATCACCCGGATGCGCTCATCCCTTCCGGCATATTCATCACAAATTTTTCCAGAATCATCCGTTGATCCGTCGTCAACCAGAATAATCTCAATTTCCCGCAGTGTCTGAGCCATGAGACTTTCTACACAGGTTCTCAAGTAGTTCACCGGCACATTATAAACCGGCACAACAATACTGACTTTTACTTCCATTTTTTGTCTTTCCTCACTAAAAGATTTTCATATTTCAGCCAATCAAGCAGTCTGTTTTTCCAGGGTCTTCCATAAATCTGAAAAATTCCTGCCATACGCACAGACAACTCCCGCGGCAATGCCCTGTAAATCACTACGGAAATTTTTTTCCAGACCGGTCTTGTATCCCTTCTCTCTTCCGAAGTGCTCCATGGACTTAAGGCTTTATACTTGTCCCATTCCCGCTTATATCTGTGACGGCAGTTTTTCATCCATGGTCTGTTCGACAGAAAACTGGTTGTAAAATGAATAATCACCGGATCCTCAATTGCTCTTTTCACCGCTTCCTCCGAATAAAAATAAGGCGGTTTTCGGTAAAGCATCATCTCTCTGTAACTAAAATCATAGAAAATTGTAACTGAATTAAACCGAGGCTCGAAACAATAGGTTTCTTTACTCAGTACCGCATTCAGTACCCCCTGATCACTTTGCTGAATCTTCCCCCGGTGCCTGCTGATAAATTCCAATAATTTATTTTCGATCTGACGCTCTCTCCATTTCTTCATATCGATCAGCATCACACCGGAATTAAACATAATATCTTCCGGTTTCAACTCCACATTCATGCGGTAATACTTACTAAATGCATCCATAAGCGCCGCAACCGTATTGCCATGCAGATCCAAATTCCACAATTCATATAAAGGTTTCTTAATGATAATATCACAATCCAGATAAAGTACACGCTCCACACTTTTCGGAAGTACACTTGCAACAAAAATCCTTGAATATTGACTGAAGGAACCTCTGTCTATCTGTATGGAAAGATTTAACCGCTCTTCAACATTGATAGCCGTCAGCCATTGCGGGAGAGGTCTTTGATACCGTATACAAATACTTTCAATCTTATTCCGGTTACTTTCACTGATATGCTCATCCAAAATCGTCAACCTGATATCTGAAGCATCCCGATTGTTTTCAAACAATGAGACCAGGGAAATTCCAAGAATTTCAGCAAAATTATCATCTGACGCATATACAATATGATATTCCGTATTTTTCGACATGTTTCTCTGCCTTTCCTGAATACTTACTCTCTACGTCCTGTTGTTTCTTCTTATCCCATTTGCTATTCTTTGTACAAAATATTGATCTACTATTTCTTCTTTCAGCAAAATCAACCCAACTGCTTCTACACCGAAAAAAACAATCGCCGTTACAATAAGTGATACTAATAAATACGTAAAATTCATCGTAAGCCTAACTATTATCAAACATCCTGCTGCTATAGCTGAGACAATGATCACTTTCAGGATGTCCCGGAAATCAATCATTTCCCTTAACATATTCCGCAGACAATACACCTGTACCAGCAATACCACGATCTCCGCTATCAAAGTACTTACTGCCGCTCCTGCCGCTCCCCATCTGGGAATAAACAGCAAATTCAGTACAATGTCTATAACTGCCCCGCAGACGGTGGAAAGCACCGTATATTTTTCCTTTCCAAGGGGCACTAAGATCTGTATCCCCGTAATATTACTCAATCCAATAAAGAATATGGTAGGTGTGATAATCATCATAGGAAGCGCAGCAGCTTCATATTCTATACCTGCAAGAAAAAGAATCATACTTTTTGCTTCCATTACAAAATAAATACTAAGGGGAACCGCCATCATAACGGTAAACTGAAAGGATTTCCGGATCACCCTCTTAAATTCTTTTTCATACTTTTTCCCGACATAATGTGAAATTCTCGGAAGAAGCACCGTTCCAAGAGCTGTAATGACTCCTGCCAGAATGTTTTTTATCTTTATTGCCGCATTATAATATCCCACTTCTGTGTCTGTAGTGATAAATCCCAACATGACTGCATCCAGGTTTGTGTAGATGACCGTTGAGACAGACAACAGAAAAAATGTGATTGCAGGTCCCATATGGCGTCTGAAGTTATAACCCTTCATGGGTTTTACGTATATATATTTCTTAAGCCGGATAATATTTAAGATATTAGAGCCAGCTGTCCCCAAAACGGAAATCCCAGCATACAGAACAACATCCGATGATTTCTTTACAAAGAGAAACATCAAAACAACGGAAATAAACTTAAACAGAATATTACGATACGTAATATAATCGTATTGCTCAATCGCCTGATAAAACCACTCAACACCAATACTTGTTAAAACTAACGTAGCAGAACAAACCATGATCGTATCCCGGTTTTCAGAGAGTTTCGGAACAAATGCTACTGCCAGTACCAGCGCTATATAAGCTATAATGGTTGTGACAGAGCTGATAATGATCAATTCCTGCGCAGTTCTGCTTAATTCAACTTTGTCATCTCTGCATTGTGCACAGATTTTAACTCCATGTGTAGGAATCCCCAGATAGGCAAACATGGAAAAATAAGATACCAGAGACGCTGCAAATAATATTTTCCCGTTTCCATCCGCCCCTAATATTCTTGAAACATAGGGAAATGTAATCAGGGGAAAAACAAAAGATGATATTTTCAATATCATATTCATAATAAAATTATGACTTACTGAATGTGTCTTCACTGAACCAATGACCTCTTTTTAACCCTGCAGTATCTTAGGACTTGTTCAGAAATAACTTTTAATATTGCTTGCCTTTTTCTCCGATAGCACC